>NZ_JAEHCH010000003.1:0-299597 GCF_016483245.1 Bacillus cereus group sp. N31
CCCGGTGCAATACCGGACTCATTTGGATCAAGCTGCCTAATGAAATAACCGTGTCTAACTTTTAGGGGTCACTTCAAAATCCGCTCTTTTTTATTTATCTTACTATTTTCAGGAGAATTATATGAATAATGCTTTTATTAATGAAAACTTCATGTAATTTTTTCTGGAATATATGTGAAACATTGTATAAAATAATCAAGAAAGCCAAAAATTATAGGGGGAAAGTTGTGAAGAAAAATAAGAGTTTAATAAGTTTTTTAGGAGTGTTTATTATGTTGTTTTCTTTTTGTTTTCAAGGAAACGTACAGGCAAATGTAAATACTGTTCAACCTGGAAAAATAAAATCAGGAAACGTAACGGTATGGGAAGTTGGAAATGTAGCGAAAGTGTTAGCTGATGTAGAGCGCTTAAATTTAAATACAGTAAATGTACCGATTCAAGTAGATATTCCGAATGTGACTTCTACTAACATGGTAATTAATCAGGCGCAAAAGAAACAGGCTATCATTTTAATTCAAGAATTATTAAAGCGTAATATTCAAGTTATAGTGGAACCGTTCCCATATATTCAGCAGGGGAATGTTGGAGAAACAGAATGGAATCCAAGTAATATTAATGATTTCTTCTGGAATTGGAAAACGGTTATTCTACAAGATATTTTTAATTCTATTACAAGTAAATACAATGTGTATGGACTAAAGATTGCTTCTAATTTCGTTAATATGGAATATGCAGAAGGATATTGGAACGATACGATTAATTTTGTCCGTCAGCAGTATAAAGGAAATGTTTTGTATCAAATGAACTGGTGGTTAACAGCAAGCTGGGACCCTTCGTATGAAGCGAAGTTTAAAGAGAAAATAAATCGTCCGTATTTAAAAAAGGTGGATATTGTTAGTATCGATAGTTGGTTTGAAGTTTCAGGAAAAAGGAATCCATCATACGAAGAAGTGAAGCAAAGTTTATTCGCGACAACAGTATATAATCGTGGACAAAATGTTGTTCAACAACTGGAACAATTACATAATGCAACAGGAAAGGCAGTTTATTTTGGTGGATTTAACGTACCAGCGCGTGAACTAGGACTACAAAATCCATGGAATCCAGATGTTTCAAATGTATTTTCAAAAGATGTACAATTAAATGGATGGCGCGCTTACCGAGATGTATTAGAACCGAAACCGTATTTTAAAGGTTTTTCAATTTGGTTTATTGGCTCTAATGATAGTACGCATGCGTATCAGATACATAGTAAAGAAGCAGAGGCAGTTATTAACGGATGGTATCGAAAATAAATTTTATAAAATAGGTAAGTTTTGAAGTTTACTACATATATTTCTAGTGAAAGGCCTTTCACCATCTTATCACCTAGGGGGCAATCATAATGAAATTTTTGTCTTACCTTACAGTAATTTTGGTGATTCTTGGCGGTTTGAATTGGTTGTTTGTAGCGTTAGATTACAATGTAGTTGAGAAATGGTTTGGTTCTATGCCGGCGCTTGTGGACACTATTTATTGGCTCTTTGGTCTTTCTGCTATTTATCAAATTTTTGATCGGTTCTTTACGGACAATTAGCTATTATTCTTCTATTATTAAAGTGTTAAGTACGATTATGTACTTAACACTTTTTTATATGTTTACATATAGTATGCACGTGCAAGCGATTCCATCGCGTCTTGAGACATAATATTAGAAAAGAAATTGACCGTATATTGTATTGTGGGTTATAATTCAGAAAGTTTAAAAAATAATAAAATGAGAAATAGGGAGGTCATCCGGGTGATGGAGAGAGTGTATAATTTTTCTGCAGGACCATCAATACTCCCTTTGCCAGTTTTAGAGAAGGTGCAAAAGGAGCTTTTAAATTATAACGGGACAGGCATGTCTATTATGGAAATGAGTCATCGATCTTCTTATTTTCAAAGTATTATTGATGAAGCGAGTAGCCTGCTTCGTGAATTAATGAACATTCCTGATGAGTATGAAGTTTTATTTTTACAGGGCGGTGCATCATTACAATTTTCTATGATACCGTTAAATATAATGAATACGTACAAAAAAGCAGGTTATGTACTGACTGGCTCATGGTCTAAAAAAGCACTGCAAGAAGCAGAAAAAGTAGGGGAAGTACAAGTGATTGCTTCTTCTGAACAAGAGAAGTTTACTACGATTCCTAAATTGGATGGTTTACTCGGTAATGAAAAACTAGATTATGTACATATAACAACGAATAATACAATTGAGGGGACAAAATATGTGGATATTCCACATCTCGAAGAAGTGCCGCTAGTTGCGGATATGTCCTCAAATATTTTATCAGAACGATATGATGTTACGAAGTTTGGCCTCATATATGCGGGAGCACAAAAGAATTTAGGGCCAGCGGGCTTAACGATTGCTATTATAAAAAAAGATTTAATTGGCGGGGCAGATTGCTCTTGTCCTACAATGCTAAACTATGAAACTTATAGTAAAAATAACTCCTTATATAATACACCGCCATCCTTTAGTATTTACGTAACGAAGCTTGTACTAGAGTGGTTAAAAGAACAAGGCGGGGTATCTGCGATTGAAGAACAAAATAGAATGAAATCGTCACTTCTTTATCATTTCTTAGATGAATCTAAATTGTTTACTTCACCAGTTGATCCTACGTATCGATCACTTATGAACATTCCGTTTACAACACCGTCAGAAGAATTAAATAATCAGTTTTTACAAAAAGCGAAGGAACGCGGGTTCGTTACGTTAAAAGGACATCGTTCAGTAGGTGGCATGCGCGCTAGTATTTACAATGCAATGCCAGTGGAAGGTGTGCAGCAATTAGTAGATTATATGAAAGAATTTGAGCTTGAAAATAGATAGGGAGATGGGGATATGTTTCGTGTTCAAACGTTAAATCAAATTGCAGAAAAAGGTTTGCAAGTTCTTGGCGGGGAGCGCTATGAAGTAGGGGATAGAATGGATCATCCAGACGGCATTTTACTTCGCAGCTATTCTTTACATCAAGAAGAGTTTTCAAAAGATTTAAAGGCGATTGCAAGAGCTGGTGCGGGTGTAAATAATATTCCTGTCGATCGATGTACGGAAAAGGGAATTGTAGTATTTAACACGCCAGGGGCTAATGCGAATGCCGTAAAGGAACTTATTATCGCAAGTCTTATTATGTCTTCACGTAACATTATTAATGGGGTAAGCTGGACGAAAAATCTAGAGGGTGAAGAAGTACCTCAGCTTGTTGAATCAGGGAAAAAACAATTTGTTGGATCAGAAATTGCGGGGAAACGTCTAGGGGTTATTGGCCTTGGTGCAATTGGTGCTTTAGTCGCGAATGATGCGCTAGCTTTAGGAATGGACGTTGTCGGATATGATCCTTACATTTCAGTTGAAACAGCTTGGCGCCTTTCTACACATGTGCAAAGAGCGTTTAGCCTAGATGAAATTTTTGCAACGTGTGATTATATTACACTTCATATTCCTCTTACGAATCAAACGAAGGGGCTTATTGGTGAACATGCTATAGAGACGATGAAAAAAGGAATGCGTCTATTCAATTTCTCAAGAGGGGAACTTGTAGATGAAAATGTTCTTCAAAAAGCATTAGAAGAAGATGTTATTACACATTACGTAACGGATTTCCCGAATGAAAATGTGATTAAGATGAAAAATGTAACAGCGACGCCCCATCTTGGTGCATCTACATCTGAATCGGAAGAAAATTGTGCAGTAATGGCTGCACGTCAATTACGTGAATATTTAGAGACAGGAAATATTCGTAATTCAGTCAACTATCCTAACGTAGAACTTCCGTATATCGGAAAGAAACGTATTACAATTATGCATCAAAATGTTCCGAACATGGTAGGACAAATTACAGGATGTTTAGCAGAACATCATATAAATATTGCGGATATGATTAATCGTAGTAAACATTCTTGGGCGTATACAATGATTGATATTGATAACGGAATTGATGATATAATTAAAGAGAATGTTGTGGAAAATATAAGCAAAATTTCAGGTGTTGTAGCCGTTCGAATGATTGTGTAAAGGAGAGAGGAAGTTGGCAAAAATCCGACCGTTTCGGGCCATTCGTCCAGTAGAAGAAAAAGCAGCACAAGTTGCGGCTTTACCGTATGACGTATTAAATAGTGAAGAGGCAAGAGAAGTTGTAAAAGGCAATCCGTATTCTTTCTTACACGTTGATAAAGCAGAAATCGATTTAGATCCGGCACTTTCACCGTACGATGATCGCGTATATGAAAAAGCGGGTGAAAATTTAAAGCAATTTATACGAGAAGAAGTGTTCATTCAAGATGAGGAGCCAGCATTATACATTTATGAGCTGACGATGCAAGGAAGAACGCAGTCAGGACTTGTCGTTTGTACATCTATTGATGAGTATGATGATGATACAATTAAAAAACACGAAAGAACGCGTCATGAAAAAGAATTAGATCGCATCCGTCACGTTGATGTGTGTGATGCAAATACGGGCCCTATCTTTTTAACGTACCGTACAAAAGATGAAGTGAAACGTTTCATTAGCAGCTGGAAAGAAGAACATGCGCCAATTTATACATTTACAGCAGAAGATGGCGTTGAGCATGTTGCTTGGAAGGTTGCAGATGAAGGTGTAATTGCCACTTTAGTAAACGCATTTGAAGATATTCCGAACTTGTACATTGCAGATGGACATCATCGCTCTGCATCAGCAGCAAAAGTAGGGCTTATGCGAAGAGAACAAAATCCGAATTATACAGGAGAAGAGGAATTTAATTTCTTCTTATCCGTTCTATTCCCTCACGATGAATTATCAATTTGGGACTATAACCGAGTTGTGAAAGATTTAAACGGCTTATCAGAGGAACAGTTTTTAAAGCAAATTACGCAGTATTTTTATGTAGAAGAAGCAAATGTTTCTCCGTATAAACCGAATGAGCCGAAAACATTTGGTATGTATATAAACGAGAAGTGGTATAAGCTCACTGTGAAAGAGGAAACGTTTGATGCGAACGATCTTGTGAAAGGTTTAGATGTGTCTATTCTGCAAGACCATCTATTAAGCCAAGTACTTGAAATACATGATCCGCGATCTGATTCACGCGTCGATTTTGTAGGCGGAATACGCGGGTTAGAAGAACTAGAGCGCCTTGTGAACAGCGGTGCATATAAAGCAGCGTTCTCATTATATCCAACGTCAATGGAAGATTTATTAGCAATCGCAGACGCTGGGGAAGTCATGCCGCCAAAATCGACGTGGTTTGAACCGAAACTGCGCAGTGGGTTGTTTGTACATTCTTTAAAGTAAATATAGACTTCTTTAGATTGAAAAACCGAAATGATTTTTAGTTTCGGTTTTTCTTATTTTAAAAGTGTTTTCGAGGAGGGGTATCAATGAAATTGCAAGTAGGCGAAAAAATCACCTTTGAGCGAACGTTTACAAGAGAAGATGTTGTTTTATTTACAGAGGTATCTAAGGATGAGGGAGTTCATCATGTTACACCTGATGAACAAGGGCGATTTGTTGTACAAGGACTTTTAACATCAACACTGCCTACGAAAGTTGGCGGTGATTATAACGTATTAGCTCGCAAGATGGATTTTGAATTTTTACGTCCCGTTTTTAGTGGGGATACGATTCGATGTGACGTAACAATTGAAAAATTTGAACCCGATGAAAAAAATCGTACGAAGATTATTGCGATGTTTACATGTATGAATCAACTTGAAAAAGAAGTATTGAAGGGGAGTTTTTCAGGGATTATTCTTTAATTGGTAGGAGAAGTAATGAATAAGTGGGGGCCCATGCCTCTCAGGCTTAGAGTTTTAATTCCCACCCATAACGAAAATTTTATGTATTATACTCTGTTCTTTTCTTAACGATTAGAAAATAGTTGGATAAGCTCGTCAATAAAAAGGACATTCTTAGTATTACAAGAAATGTCCTTTCCACTAAATTATAGGGTATTTTGCTAAATTTCAAATTCTAAAATTAGTTTACTAGTTTGACCTGTAAACTGATAGTTATAGGACCCTCTCAGACTTTCTAAGTTACCGGTAGCTTTAATAATTGTTCCTGGGGAATCTAAATTTCCTTTATCAAATATTCCTTGCTCTATAGCTGTAAATGTTCCTTGTTGCCCCTTATAAATTCCTTCAAAGTGTAAAAATCCAGAAATTTTAGCAGTAGCCAAGTGACCATCATTTATATTTGAGTCTAAATAATATAATAAGTATTCAACAAAAGCTTTTCCTTTTAATTCCCCATCAATATCATATTCAACATGGGCAATATTAATAGGGAAATCTTTTCTAGTATCATCAATTGGTTTTTCATCCCATTTCCTTACTGTAAATGTTACTTCCATACACGTAAATCCCCCTTTATCATTAGATAAGTAATCTCCATATCATTTAAAAAGTAACAATTCACAGTCATATCTCATAGGAGTGTTTTTATTGATTTGAGTCCTGCCATATCGCTATCAAGCTAATAAAATAAAAATACGCTAGGATCAGGAAAACATAATTATAAAACTTATGGCTTTACTTATTGAAAGTTTCACTCCACTCCACTTTCCCAAATAGAGAAAGATCCATTTTCACAATCAATTTCTGCCATCGCACCGTAAGGTAAAATAAACTTCGGTTCAGTATGGCCAAAATTTAAATTATAAAGAATCGGCAAATCTTCTAAATTATTTTCCTTCATAATCTTAAGTATTGCCTGTTTATATTCTTCATAATATGTTTCGTCTTTCGGTTTACCGAAGATGATTCCCTTTGCTTTTTGCAGAATGCCTTGCGCTGCATAATTTCGCAACCAATACTTTATATAATTTGGTTCTGGATGTTCTTCAGATGTTTCAAAGAATAGAATACTATTCTCCCAATGCTTTTTCTCAGGCCAAAGTTCCGTTCCTTTTACGAATTCCAATACTTCAATACAACCACCAATTAAACGCCCTCGTACAGTCCTAGATCCTTGAAGGACCTCATATCCGTTGTTTTGCTGCATCGTACGTCTTGTATCCTTATTTATTTCTATCCATTCTAAACGCTCACTCGTCCATTCGTTAGCTGGTTGAATTTCACCAATAATCTCATTTGAAAAGAGAGTTCGATTCACTGTTTCAATCGTATATGAATCCATCTCTATATTTTCAGCAAAATCGGTTAAGATTGCTGGACCGTAAAAAGAGGAAATTCCTGCTTTATGACAAAATAAGTGTGACACGGTATCGTCAGAGTACCCCATAAAGATTTTCGGATTTTCACGTATCACATTAAAATCAATATAAGGTAGTAAACGGATACTATCTTCGCCACCAATATTAGTAATAATTGCTTTAACACGCGTATCTTTAAATGCTGTCATTAAATCTTCCGCACGAGCCCCTGGATTGTTATAAAGGTATTCGCTACCTTTTAAACTATTTGGCATTGGGATAACTGTAAGCCCGAATACTTCTTCTAATCTCTTTACTCCTTGCTCATAACGCCATCTTAGCTTAGAATCACCCGCTCCTCCCCATGAAGCACTTACTGTTGCTACGATATCTCCTGCCTGTAATCTCTTTGGTTTTATTAACATATGAATTCCGCCCCTACATAATGTAATGAACTACGATTATACAAACCGTAGCATTGAAAAATATGCTGCATGACAGTAGTTTCTTCATCATCAATCCGTTTACCTGCTGATATTCAAGAATTTAGCAGTAGTGTTGAATATAGGAATAATCGATTTATATTTAAAAATTACAGTATGCAACATTGCAAGAGAAAAGTGGTTGTTATTTTTTATAATCTGTAACCATAATGGTTACAGATTGGTCGTATCCAATCAAAAATAAAATCATCATGAATGGAGATGTACATAATGGGCATGAAAAAAATAATTTTAGCAGGTGCTTTAGGTATCGCAGCATTATCAGGAACGAATGTACCAGGATTAGAAGTAACGAAAGCGAGTGCGGCTTCTATTGAATCGAATTTCTTGACATTAGAAGGATGAGTAGTAGAAGTAGATAATGATGTGATTGTTGTGAAATCTAAGCAATATGAGGAGCCTGTTAGTGTGTATATGGATTCACTTTCAAATGTGAAAGTAGGAGACGAAGTAAAAGCGACTGGATCTATGATGCGTAATTTTACAGAATATATGGTTGCAACTGCAGTTGAAAATACAACAAACAAGTTAGGTATGCACATGAAAGAAGATGGTTCTCCTGGTTATGTAATTGGAGAAGTATCAAAAGTAGGAACGATGGAAGATGAGGGAGACGGTTCTACTAAATATGTCGTAGTTGAGTATCCATCGCTAAATGGGAAGAAAGTTATTATTGATGTTTTCTTAACGAAGGGACAAGTATTTCATACGGGTGAGAAAGTAAAAATTGATATGAAGTATGTGGGCTGGGGCGGAAGTTCTATTAATTGGAACACAACGGACAACATTGAAAAAGTTCATGATGTAAAGAGCAACGTTGAAAATAATGATGATATTTGGATTTGGTCTTAATTAGACTTCTGTAAATAACAAATGTATCATACAGTACCCAGCAAATGGTCATACACATGACTATTTGCTGGGTACTTTTTTGTTTTGTATTTTTTGAGAATAATGGATTTTCGATTAGAATATGATGTTTAAATCGGGGCGAATTTAAAAAATACAATAATGAAAGAGGTGTTTATATATGGAGCGAGATGAGAATTATTTACGAGCTAAAAAAAGAGTGGAGAATTTAAAAGCATTTTACATTCATTTAACGGTTTATATACTAGTGAACTTAATGCTTTTTATTATAAATATAAGTTCTGATTCAAGTAAATTATGGTTTTTATATCCACTTGCAGGTTGGGGGATTGGTATCGTTATACACGGATTGACGACTTTTCCATTTGGGATATTCGGAAAAGAGTGGGAAGAACGAAAGATTAAAGAATATATGGAGAAAGATAAGTAAATTTATTTCTGGAATTTATGAATATAAAATCTCATATAAATCTCTATGATTACACGCTTGGTGCGAAGTATATTCTATAGCTTCGCCTATTTGCTTTGTATTTGAAGTTTGTGCGAGTGAGAGTGTTCATATACATTTTTTAGGGTGAACTGCATGTGAAATCAAAACTTTATTTGTAGTACATAATAAATACAGTTATTTTACTTTTTAAATTACATGTGGATATAGGATAAAGTTGATTTATTACCCTATATTAAAATAAAAATAAACCACTGTTCGATTTGAATATTCCACGATATAATGGTGAGAGTTTATATCTGAAGAAATATTTGCATAAGAAGTGAGGTACTGTATGAAAAAAAGAACGACAGACATTATTTTTATTATTATTGGTGCATTCCTTTTTGCTTTAGGTGTCAATTTGTTTGTTATCCCGAATGAGTTCGGTGAAGGCGGGGTAACAGGTATCACGATTATTACGTACTATTTATTTGAGTGGTCACCAGGTTTAGTCAACTTAATATTAAATGCGATTTTGTTAATAGCTGGTTATAAATTTTTAAACAAGATCACAACAATTTATACGATTATCGCTGTAGTTACGAACTCGCTATTTCTTCATTTGACAGAAGGTTGGACGATTACTTCTGATGAAATGCTCGTAAATGCTATTTTCGGTGGAATATTTATTGGGTGCGGGATTGGTCTTATTATTCGCGTTGGCGGAACAACAGCAGGTACTACCATCTTAGCAAGGATGACGCATAAATATTTAGGATGGAGCATTAGCTATGGTTTACTGTTCTTCGATTTAATTGTTGCGTTTTCATCTTATTTCATCATTGGTGCAGAAAAACTGATGATAACAATTATTATGCTATATGTAGCAACGAAAGTGATGGAGTTTGTAATTGAAGGTTTAAATCCGAAGAAAGCCATTACGATTATTTCTGATAACCCGAATGAAATTGCCGGGAAGGTAACTACCTTAATGGGCAGAGGGGTTACTGTGTACTCAGGTCATGGCTATTACACGAAAACTCCGAAGGAAATTCTTTATGTTGTTATTAATAAGCAAGAAGTAGTGAAGCTAAAACGGATTGTTCAAACTACAGATCCGGCTGCGTTCATCGCTATCCACGATGTTCGTGACGTATTTGGAGAAGGATTCGTTGATATTTCTAAAGCATAGAAATTACTTTTCATTAAAATAATCTTAATACTAAAACGTAAGAATTTATTTTGAATAATCTTTTTTCAAAATAGATTCTTTTTTATTTATCTTAAAATGTTGGTTTGTTTTTCTTTTTCTTGCAAAAAAACCAATTGTTTCTTAATGTAAGAAATGTAGAAGGATGAACAAGAGAGGGTTTAATGAAGATGATACATATTTTATTAGCTGATGATGATAAGCATATTAGAGAGTTGTTACATTACCATTTACAAAAAGAGGGGTTTAAAGTTTTTGAAGCGGAAGATGGAAAGGTAGCGCAAGAAGTATTAGAGAAGGAAAATATTCATCTTGCAATAGTAGACATTATGATGCCGTTTGTTGATGGCTATACGTTATGTGAAGAAATTCGGAAGTATCATGATATACCTGTTATTTTATTAACCGCAAAAGATCAATTAGTCGATAAAGAAAAAGGATTCATTTCTGGTACGGACGATTATATCGTAAAACCGTTTGAGCCAGCTGAAGTCATTTTTCGTATGAAAGCTTTGTTGCGCCGTTATCAAATGTTGAGTGCTGACATTATTACACTCCATGGAACAACAATTGATCGTAAAGGTGTTGAAGTAAAGTGTAACGGGCAAACGATTTTGCTTCCGCTTAAGGAATTTGAGCTATTGTCACAACTTGCTAGTTATCCTGGAAGAACATTTTCAAGAGAAGAATTAATTGAGTTAGTATGGGGAATGGATTTTGAAGGGGACGAGCGAACAGTAGATGTTCATGTAAAACGTCTTAGAGATCGTTTTTCAAAACGAACAGATGATTTTCAAATTACGACAGTGCGCGGACTCGGCTATAAGTTGGAGTTGAAATAAAATGAAATCACTATATTCTAGATTCGTTTTTATGACAGTAAGTATTATGCTTCTTAGTAGTATTATCGGTTTTTTATTAACGAATGTATATTATCAAGTGAAGTTAAAACCGTATAATAGTGAAAAGATTTTAAACTATGCTGAGGAAGTTAAATCGTTATATGAAAAGCAAAGTGAAGAAAATAAATATGATTATTTACAATCTATTGCGAAGTTAGGATATGAAATTTATATTGTAGACGACCAAATGAATGGAAAGCGTATCGGCAACGCGTTTCGTAAAATAACGATAAGTGATGATACGGTTCGTAAAGTATTGCAGGGGGAAACGTTTAATGGTGTTTCCACATATCCAACGAGGCTCTTTATTACAGGATTCTTCGATAATGAATTAATTAATAGTGTCGGTGTACCGTTAAAACACGGTGATAAACAGTACGCTTTATTTATTCGTCCTGACATTCAGCAACAATTTGGTGAAATGAGAATTTTCTTAGCGGTTTTACTTGGTTTTATCGTGTTATTAAGTATTATTTTTATTGCGATTGCAGCAGGATATATCGTTCGCCCAATTCGTAAATTTACGAAAGCTACGCAAAAAATTGCAAGTGGCGAATATGAAATTGAATTAGACGTAAAACGAAAAGATGAAATAGGAACGTTATCTACAAGCTTCCAAAAGATGACGAAAAGTATAAAAGAATTAGATGAAATGAGACAAGAATTCGTTTCGAACGTTTCGCATGAATTTCAATCGCCGCTTTCTTCCATACAAGGATTCTCGAAAACATTGCAAACAGAAAAGATGAGTGAAGAAGAAAGAAACCATTACTTACAAATTATTGAGGGTGAAAGTAAGCGAATGTCTAGTTTATGTAAACAGTTACTTACGCTCGCTTCATTAGATAAGGAGGAAAAGGTTTTACAAGTAAAAGACTTTTCCTTACAAAAACAAATTAAAGATGTCATTTTTATGCTCGAATGGAAATGGCGTGAGAAAGATATCGCTGTTGAATTTGATGTGCCGGACATTACTATAAAAGGTGATGAAAATTTACTACATCAAGTGTGGAGTAACATTTTTACGAATAGCATTAAGTTTTCAAATGATGGTGGGACGATTGAGTTTTTTGTCGAAGAGTTAGAATCCAGTGTCATTATCTCTATATCCGATAACGGGATCGGCATGGAAAAAGAAGAAATGGACCGTATTTTTGATCGTTTTTATAAAGTAGATACGGCAAGGGCAAGAAACGTAGAAGGTAGTGGCTTAGGATTATCAATCGTGCAGAAAATTGTTGAACTGCATAAAGGGGCAGTTTCGGTGTATAGTACGAAAGGGGAAGGGACGACTGTTCGGGTTGAACTTCCGAAATAGATGGAAGAGGCTGTTTGCGAACGCCTCTTCTTTTTTTGTCCGTTATTCTACATGTAAAGTGAAAAAATACGAGTAATCCTATTCTATAATTGGACTTGTTTGTGGAATAAGATTAGGAGGAAGTTTATTTGAAAATGTAGAATCTCTACAGAGTTATAAGGATTTTATTGAAACTTTAACTATTTAGGGAGGAAATTACTTTGAAACGAGTTGACTTGTTTTTAAACGTACTAGATTCAACATTCGATAAAGAGAGTTGGTATGCACCGTTTAAACATGCTATAGAAGGACTTACAGCCGAACAGGCTATGTGGAAACCATCTGGAGAGGGAATGAAAACCATTTGGGAGAACGTTAATCATCTTATTTATTACAAAGAGAGACTTGCTGCAAACTTGGAAGGCCGTGAATGGACACATAATCTCGACGGTGATGAAACCTTTTATCTTACTAAGCAATCTAGTGGTGATAAGGAATGGAAGGAGGTCGTTGAACGTTCTGAAAATGCTCAATGTAATTTAAGACAGGTATTAAGTGCAATTTCTGAAAAAGAACTTGAACAAAATTCACTTGAGGGTAAGTTACTGGATATTATGCTTCACGATGCTTATCATACTGGCCAAATTATTCAATTAAGGAAAATGCAGGGGGCATGGCCATCAAAACGTTAACTGAACGTATTAGTTATTCCATTAAAGGGCGCTATTGTTGAATGGAATTTAGATTTTTCAAATGAATTTATTGTTATATATTTATTTTAGTATCTTACATCCAAAAGTAAACAAGCATAACCCCGTCCTAAATTTAGGACGGGGTTATGCTTGTTTGCGCTTTATAGCAAAAAGAAAATATTTTCTTTATTTGCTATAAGGCAGTACCTTTCACCTGTTCTTCCTTGAACCGAAGCTCAAAAGTATCCTCTGTAATCTTCTGTTCATATTCCGTTCATATTTCTTTTTTATGATAAGTGCATAGAAAGAAAGAGGAAGGAGCGAGCGAAATGTTTTTAGCTCTGCGTGAATTGAAACAATCAAAATTAAGATACGGATTAATCGGACTTATTATGGTGTTATTATCATTTTTAGTCCTTGTTATTTCAGGATTAGCAAATGGATTATCATATGATAATGCGTCATCGATTCAAAATATGGAGGCAAATAAGTTCGTTTTAGCAGATGATGCGGAAAATAAATTACTTCGTTCACAAATTAAGAAAGATGATGTAGATAACGTAGTAAATCAAGTAGGCGAGAAAGAGGCAGTTCCGTTTCGTGTGAAAGTTTCAACGTATGAAAAGAAAGATAGTTCGAAAAAGGTTGATATCGCCATTTTCTCAAGTGAACGTGATACATTTTTAGAACCGAACATTGTAGAGGGTGAGAAATTAGGTACAGCGAATAATGAAATGGTTGCTGACGAATCCATTAAAGAAAAAGGAATCGATATTGGGGATACAATTATCGATCCTGTTTCAAAGAAAGAATTTACAATCGTTGGATTTACGAAAGACCAAATGTTTAGCCATACACCAGTTGTATATGTAAACGAAGATGTATGGGGCGCTATTTCACAACCAAATCAAAAAGATTATAGTGCAATTGCACTTAATACAGATAAAGAGATTAAAAATGCCCATGTTATTGATAAGAAAGAAGTACTGCAAAGTATTCCAGGATTTAAAGAAGAGCAAGGAACATTAACGATGATCATTGCATTCTTACTTGTTATCGCTGCGTTATTAATCGGTGTATTCTTCTACGTCATTACGTTGCAAAAAACACAGCAATTAGGCGTATTAAAAGCAATTGGTACTAAGAACTCGTATTTAGCAAATAGCTTAGTCGTGCAGGCGTTATTCTTATCAGTCGTTGCGATGGTAATCAGTATTGTTCTTGTACAAGGATTAGAACAAATTTTACCAGCAGGTATGCCGTTCTTATTAACAACACCGATGATTGCACAATATGCAGCAATCTTTATCGTCATTAGTATTTTAGGAACACTTATTTCGTTATATCAAGTATTAAAAGTTGATGCATTAGAAGCGATTGGAGGCGGGATGTAATGACTTCATTATTAAAATTAGACAATGTAAGTAAAGTGTACGGAGAAGGGAATACGGAAGTAACAGCCCTTCATCCGATATCGCTTGATGTGAAAGCCGGAGAATTTATTGGAATCGTCGGTCCTTCTGGATCAGGGAAAAGTACGTTATTATCAATCGCGGGTGCTTTATTATCGCCGTCAAAAGGGGATATATACATTCGTGAACAAAATATTACGCAGTTATCCGAAAAGGAAATGACAGATATACGTTTGAAAAAGATCGGTTTCATTTTCCAGTTCGCAAACCTTGTTCCGTATTTAAATGTGAAAGAACAGTTACTTTATATTGCAAAGCTGAAAAAAGACAACAAACAAGAGTCTGAAAAGCGTGCGGATCACCTATTAGCGGCATTTGGATTAGGAGAAAGAAAAAATCATTATCCAAATCAACTATCTGGTGGAGAAAAACAAAGGGTAGCAATCGCTCGTGCGTTCATGAACAACCCAGATTTAATACTAGCAGATGAACCAACGGCAAGCTTAGATTCAAAACGTGCGCGTGAAGTCGTTGAAATGATGAAACGCGAAGTGAAAGAAAGTCAAAAAGCAGCCATTATGATTACGCATGATGAAAGAATGCTTGATGTATGTGATCGTATATTGACGCTTAGAGATGGACAGTTAATATAAAGAAAAAGGCCAACCGCACATGCGGTTGGCCTTTTTATAATTGTTTTTAATAAGTATAATGGCTTTATTTTGAGAATAACGTTTTAATTTTATTTCGTGTTACTAATAAAACGCTGCCTAATACAGATAACATACCTAAAGCCATATTATTTGATTGCTCACTACCAGCGTTAGGAAGTTCTCTAGCATTATTGTTTTTAGTGCTATTATCTGCTTGCGTTTGTTTCGATTGTGATATTTCATTAATTTTGTTATCAACATTTAGCTTCGTTGTATGTAACTCAGCTAATTTGTCATCAATTTTTTTCTCAGTATGTTTAAAGTCGTTGATTTTAATATCTAAGTCTTGTTTTTTCTTTGTTAAATCGTCTGAAACAGTTTGTTTCGCTTGTTTAATTTCGTTAATTTTATTTAGTAAGTCTTGTCTAGCCTTTTGTAATTCAGCTAGCTTATTTTTCACATCTTGTTTAGCTAGTTCTAAGTTAGTGGAAAGACTATCTAAATTGCCTTTAATTTTCTTAAGTTCTTCTAACGTGTTACCAGTATTCGGCTTATTTTCTTTTAGCTCAGCAAGTTTATCCTCAGCAGTTTGTTTCGCTTTCTTTAACTCAGCTAATTTTTCATCTACTTGTTTTTTAACTTCCTTAAGTTCATTAACCTTCTGATCGATGTTTTCTTTATGTTGCTTAATTTCATTTACTGTTTCATCGACAGTTTGTTTATGTTCTTTAATCTCATTAACCTTTGTATCAATATTTTCCTTATGTTCTTTTATTTCAGCAACTTTGTCATCTACTTGTTTTTTATGCTCTTTAATTTCAGCGATTTTATCCTCGGCGATTTGTTTGTCTTGCTGAAGTTTTGCATCTAACTCTTGTTTACGTTGTTTCATTTCGTTAATTTTTTCATCAGCAACTTGTTTACGCTCATGTAGTTCATTAACCTTCGTATCAACATTTTCCTTAACTTGGTTAAGTTCATTCAATGTTTGATCAACGTTTTCTTTGTGTTGCTGCAATTTCGCATCTAATTCTTGTCTATGTTGCTTAATTTCAGCTAATCGATCTCCCGTACTTTGCTGAGGAGTAGCATCAGTTACTTCCGCATGAGCTGAGTTTGCGCCAGCAATCATTGCTAAAGCTAGTGTAGACGCAGCAATTGTTTGTTTTGTTTTCATATTTTTGTACCTCTTTTCTTTCATATGCATGAGCTATTTTGTGTAAAATTGAGCATATAGAAGTAGATTATTTTATTATTATATACCATGTTAGGCGCTCAGAGGAAGGATTTGCATAATAATCTATGATTATGAAATTCTTATAGTCATTTATTTTTGGATAGGGGACAAATCTTTAGCTATATGAACAATTTCTTCTATAGTAGTGTTCACATCTTTACTATCGTGAATAACAAACAAATAATCAGCCTCATTTTCTATAGAATCCACCACATCTTCATGTAGCGATTCAGCCTGTTGTCGATCGAGTACTTCTTTGAAATTAGAATAACCACCTCTAAAAATATTGGTACTTCGCGTGCTTCGAGCTACTCTTTCATAAAGTACATCATCTGGAATGTCAAAGTGAACGAGTATGCGTACATATTCATTTTGTGGAAATAATTCGTTTAATAAATATAACCTTCCGTTTTTACTGCGATTAGAGTTACAAATAATAAGGTGTAAACTTGTATGTCCTCTCGCATAATCAACAATGAATTTCGAAAGACCGTGCTTAAATGTATTAGGGCCTTCAGTTGGTTGTAATTTCTCATAATGTGTGTTAATAAATTCTGCTTGGTTATCTTGGTCCATAACGAAAGAGTGGGGTAACTCTTTTTCTAATACTTTTGCAAATGTAGTTTTTCCGCTGTGGGTTTTTCCTACTGTAATGATAACTAATCTTTTCATGACGGCCTCCGTTGGTGTTGTTATAAACTGGAATATTCTATGCAAGAAGGAGTATTCCTGCTAGAAAATCCACAAATTGCTAGAGTGAAGGTGAGCTGAAAACTTGACAAAAAAACTTATTTATGCTATAATTTACCAATATAAAAATAAAGTGTATAATAGGGTTCTCCTGGCCAGGGGAACCCTATTTTTGTTGTGAAAATGAAGGAGAGTGTATGTGCGTGAAACAAGGTGAAGCAAGTGTAACGTCGTTAGTATCAGCTTTTGGAAGGGCATATCATAGTGAATTTGATAGTCCTAAAATCTTTGATGATTATGTAGCTAAAGATTTCATTTCACAAAAAGAACGTAACAATATTGAAACGAATATGGTTCAAGGGATACATTTTTTCAATAAAGATATTGCAGAGCAGTTTCAAGATAATCCGAAAGAAATATTAAAATGGATTACACAAGTTCAGTTATCACCAACACCTTTAGCACGTGCAGCATATTGTGAAAAGGTATTACTACATGAAATTACATTAGGAGCAAAACAATACGTCATACTCGGTGCAGGCTTAGATACGTTCAGTTTTAGACGCCGAGAATTAGAAAATAAAATAGAAATATTTGAAGTAGATCATCCTTCTACGCAAGCGTTTAAGAAAATAAGAGTGAAAGAGGCAGGATTTGAAATTCCAAATAACCTTCATTTTGTTTCCATGGATTTTACGAAAGGATTTTCCTATGAACAGTTACGCAATGAAGGATTTGAAAATAAAAAAACTTTCTTTAGCCTTTTAGGTGTTACGTACTATTTAACGAAAGAGGAACTTTCCAGTTTAATAGAATGTTTATTCGAGTTGGTTCCAGCAGGGAGTTCCATCGTTTTCGATTATCCTGATGAAAACTTATTTATAGAAAAAGGGTTGTCCAATCGAGTTGAAAACATGGTGAAAATGGCTGCGGTAGGCGGAGAACCGATGAAATCATGTTTTTCTTATACCGAAATAGAAGCACTGTTAGAAAAGTCGGGCTTACTCATTTATGAGCACTTATCACCAGTGGACATAAATAAATTGTATTTTGAAGGAAGAAACGATTATTTAGAAGCTTTTGAGACGGTACATTATGTGCATGCGGTGAAAAGGTAAGAAATTAGTAGGCATGGGGAGGAATCTCTGTGTCTTTTTTGTATTAAATTTCCTGCCTTCGAATAAAGAACAGTAAAACCCTTAAGTATGTAGAGTTTTGATTTTTATTACAATTTTGTAAGGTTAAGTAATAAAAATCGATAGAACGGGATATTAGAATGGGATACTCTGATTTATGGATAGAATATTCTGAAAAAAGGGTGAAGCAAATGAAGAATAGGCAAAAAGCATCGATAATATGCAAAAGTATTTTATGTTTAATGATTTGTATATTCATTACGAATGAAGTATGGTTTACAAATGTGGTGAGGGCAGAATCGGGCACGCTGACTGATAGGAGTATAGAGGATTTCAAAAAAAAGATGGATGAACAGGTACCAAAATGGCAGGAGAATTATGAGGTACCAGGGGTTGCAATAGGTATCGTACATGAGGGGCGTATTGCTTATACACTTAACTACGGTTATGTAGACAAAAAGACAAAAAAAGCGGTGAGTGATGATACATTGTTTCAAGCTGGTTCTATATCTAAAAGCCTTACAGCGTGGGGAATCTTGCATCTTGTAGATGAAGGTCGTTTATCACTAGATGATCCCGTTGGAAAATATCTGACCAAATGGAAATTACCTAATTCAGAGTTTAATAATAATGAAGTCACGATAAGAAGATTATTAAGTCATACAGCAGGGCTGTCTGCACATAAAGGATACCTCGGGGTTGCACCAGGGAAACATCTTGACTCTATTGAGGAATCTCTGTCTGGAAAAGGATGGCTTAATGAACCAGTGGAGGTTACCAATAAACCAGGTTCAGAAACAATTTACTCTGGTGGCGGATATACAATTTTACAACTTGTAATTGAAGAGGTTACCGGAATACCGTTTGATCGTTATATGGAAGAACAAATTATGAAACCTTTAGGAATAAAATCTAGTTCATTCTTACAACGTCCTGAAAACCATAACCTTTCGAAAGCTTATGGATATTTTGGAGAGGAGCTCCCTAGTTACCAATTTACCGAACAGGCTGCTGCAGGTCTTAAGACAAATGTTACGGATATGATGACATTGATACTTGCAAGCATGGATGAAAATAATAAAGGGAATGGTGTCATCAAAAGTGAACATGTTGAAGAAATGCAAAAGCTAGTATTAGGGGAGAATGGTTTAGGTATATTTGAAAAAAAACTATCTAATCAATGGAAATTACTTTATCATTCTGGTGACAATCGAGGCTGGCATTCTTTTTATGGTTTCATTCCTAATACAAAGGATGGATTGGTAATCCTTACAAATGGTGAAGGTGGTATAGACTTACGACAGGATATTTACCACGCATGGATTGAATATGAAACGGGAAAATTACCTGAAAGTTACTTCTCTCTAGCTGAGCAGAGAAAAAACAACTCTATTACATCAATTGTTATTGGAGCCACACTTGGTTTATATTTGCTGCTATTTGTGATTAGATTGTACAAAGGTAGAAGAACTTTCATTTTTAAGCAAGAGAAGAGATCCTACATCGGATTAGTAGTTAGGACATTTTTACTTATTATTACTGCTATCCTCGTATTTTGTGCTGCCTATTTGTGGAGAGTTTTCAGCTTGAATTCCGGTAATACAATAAATTTTATTCTAATAATGGTATGGATTATAACATTATTAATTAGTGGATTTTTCCCGAAAATTAAAAGTAATAAAAAACAACGTATGAAACGAAAAGATTTAACATCAAAATTTACATGTATGTAATGTTAAAGGCTAGAAAGCTAGATTGGCGCGAATCTCGAATTGTGGAGTGCAATGAAAAGACAAAATCTCTTAAAAAACAATTAATTTTTCACTCCATTAGCCTTTACAATCTCTCCCTATAATATGAATTGGACAAGCACCTAAGAGAAAGCAGAACATGTCAGTTTGTACATTCTATTAGTAGGGGGAGAATTTGTATGAAAAAGACAGTTGCTTCGTTAGCAGTTATGGCAGCATTATTACCGACGTTTTCAGTGCATGCGGAAGGGAAAGAGCAAGTCCGAAAATCAGCTACAACTTTTAACGTTATTAGTGATATTCAAGGGGATTTAGGGGACTTTGATCACGTGTTAAAAGATATGAACAAAGTGACGCCGCTTTCTAGAGCGCTTATTATGAATGGGGATATAACGCCAACTGGACAGCAGTCACAATATGATGATGTGAAGCGTGTGTTAAACAAAAATAAACATCCGGAAAATGTATGGTCAACTGTTGGGAATCATGAGTTTTATGCTGGGAAATGGACAGCTGACGGGAAACTTTCTCAAAATACATGGCCAAATGGTGTAACTGAGGAAACGCTATTTAACCGTTATCTGAAATTCAGTGGGCAAGAAAAGGTATATCATAAAAAAGAATTAGACGGTTATCCGCTTTTATTTTTAGGAACTGAAAAATATATGAAATACCATGATTCAAAAATGTGGGACGAAGTATATATGAGTGATGAACAATTAGGTTGGCTTAAACAAAATTTAGAAGAGTATAGCCAAAAAGATAAAAATAAACCAATTTTTATTTTCTCTCATCACGTTTTACCTGATACAGTATCTGGATCGAAACAATCACCATATTTACAAGATTATTTAAACGTGGATAAATTGTACGATATATTAAAAGACTATCCGCAAGTTGTTTTCTTTACGAGTCATACACATTGGGATTTAAACTTACCAGATTGGGCTGGTAAAAAGAAAATTGCAGGTGGAGATGAAAAAGGATTTACAGTTGTAAATACGGGCGGAATTGAAACAGGTTGGATGTCAGCTGGACCAAATGGTGGCGAGAAGAATGCTCCTGATGGATATTCATTTAAACAAGGACTGCAAGTGAAAGCATACGGTAACGATGTTGTCGTAACGGCTTACGATTATAAACGTGATAAGGATATTAAGAAATTATTAGTTAGTGATTCAAAAGTTGCGCAAATGGCACCAAATGTAACAGCTGATGATAGTAAAAACGTAATTGCCGATGCAACTGAATACATGGAGTACTCTATAGAAGGAACGAATGAGTGGTATACGTATAATAAAGCAAATCCTCCGAAATTTGATGGAGATAAAACTGTATACGTACGTCATAAAGGTGAAATGAATTTAGAGCCGGGATTAACGCAGTTACTTCGTTTTTCGGTAAATAAGTGATTGGAGGGAGTCCGCATTTGAATGTGTGGGCTCTTTTTATTTTGTCACTTTTTGTCGGTAAGTCGATATATTTGAGAAATCGCTGATATATTTTGAAAATCGCCGATATAAATTGAGAATCGCTGATATATTTGAAAAACCGCCGATATAAATTTCATGTACCGAATTTTGATATATTTTTCACCTCAGAAAGGTGACTTCATCATTTTTACATGTAATAATAGTATCGTTACATATATTGTGAAAGAAGTACAAAAGGAGCGTTACAATGAATTTAGCTAAATTCCCGAGAAAAACATATACAGAATCATATACACCAATTGAAAAGTTAAACAATTTTTCTGAAGTACTTGGTGGGCCGACTATTTATTTTAAACGAGATGATTTACTTGGTTTAACAGCAGGCGGTAATAAGACGAGAAAGTTAGAATTTCTAGTTGCGGATGCACAGGAAAAGGGTGCAGATACGTTAATTACAGCAGGTGGTATTCAGTCTAATCATTGCCGCCTGACACTGGCAGCTGCGGTAAAAGAGAAAATGAAATGTATCCTTGTATTAGAGGAAGGGCTTGAGCCAGAAGAGAAGCCAGACTTTAACGGAAACTATTTCTTATATCACTTATTAGGTGCTGAAAACGTAATTGTTGTACCAAACGGAGCAGATCTTATGGAAGAGATGCAGAAGGTAGCGAAAGAAGTAGGTGAAAAAGGTAGTACACCATATGTAATACCGGTTGGTGGATCAAACCCTACTGGCGCAATGGGATACGTTGCTTGTGCGCAAGAAATTATGGCGCAATCATTCGAGCAAGGAATTGATTTCAGTACAGTTGTTTGTGTAAGTGGTAGTGCGGGTATGCATGCTGGTTTAATTACTGGTTTTTCTGGAACGCAAAGCCAGATTCCTGTAATCGGAATTAACGTAAGTAGAGGAAAAGCTGAGCAAGAAGAGAAAGTAGCAAAACTTGTAGATGAAACTTCAGCTCACGTTGGTATCCCAAGCTTTATCCCGCGCGAAGCCGTTACATGCTTTGATGAATATGTAGGACCAGGATACGCTTTACCAACACCAGAAATGGTTGAAGCAGTTCAGTTACTTGCGAAAACTGAAGGTATTTTACTTGATCCAGTGTATACAGGTAAAGCAGTGGCGGGACTCATTGATTTAATTAGAAAAGGTACATTTAATAAAGAAGATAACATTTTATTCGTACATTCAGGTGGCTCTCCAGCTTTATATGCGAATACATCTCTATTTGCGTAAGTGTAAAAAGCATTGGGTATCCAATGCTTTTTTGTTATATACGGTACTTAGCATTTCTATTTTATTAATTTTATTTGTGGCTTATGGGGTGTATTCTTATTTTACATCTTGAAAGCATAAATGAAGTAAACCATTATATATTAAAGGCGAAGTGCGCTATGCAAATTAGAAATTTCTTTTTAGTCTTCATCGTGATTTGTTTATTTGAAGTAGCAGGTTGCTCAAATAATATAGGAAATGACGAGCAAACAGTCGAAGTGCAAAAACGTGTTGGTGATAATATATATGAGGATTTGAATGTAGTTACAGACAATAATGAAGTGTTGCAAGTAAAGAAGATATTAAAAGATACTCATTTTGAAAATAAAAAAGTCGGTTCTTTCGTAAAGGAACCGGCTTTTGTAGAATTTTGCTTAGTGTACGAAATTCGCGTTTTGTTGGTGCTACCACATCGCCATCAAGCTAACAGATGCAATCACCTTCAACTATCCCTTTAATTATAATTACGTTTAGGTATGTTTTTAATAAAAGCTTTCTTAATGAACATATATCCAGATACAAGGTAATAGATGTTTTTATTATTTGAAAGACGAGGAAAAAACTTAGATGGAGTATTTGGAAGGATACGTTGAGAGGCATGTTTAAGAAGACTAAATCAATGGAAAAGGAAATGTTTTTTTAAGTCTGGGCTATGGACCTATCCTCCCGTTCTGATTAACTAAAAGAAGAATTTCCCTATACCGATTAGACTACTAATCATTCCTACTCCACTCATGGTGCCTTTGCCTACTGTAAGTAAGTTTCCAAGCATTCCTGGCTGACCGTTACCTCCGTTATTTCCCCATCCCATTGGGGCCCACGGACCACCCCATCCTGGAGGGTTTCCAAAAACACCCCATTTATTGGTACTAAAATTAAAAGGCTTGGCTGGCGGCGATAGTAAAGCAGCAAGATGACCTTGTGCGAACATCCCTGTATGATTAAATGGTTGGGCCCAGGGGAAGGGAGGTTTTTGAAAATTAAAACCTGCATGACCTGGTAATGGAGTCCAATTAGCAGGATGACCTTGGGGCATTATCCCTACATAATTGATTGGCTGTCCCCAAGAGAAGGGAAGGGGTTGGGAATTGAATCCCGTATAATTGGATGATGAATCCCAACTAACTGGATAGACTCGATAACTCCAATTCTCAGGAATCCCAAGACCAATTATTCCCTCAGCTTTGGTTATTTGGGGCTGTGAATATAATGATGATATTGAAATTTGGTTATTATATAGTTGCCCGTTCCCATTTGAATTCAAATACCAATATTGGTGCATACGCTGATTCCCCCTCACTTTAAAAATGTAATGTTAGACTTAGCCTATGTAATATTCCTTTTTATGGATGGTTACATAACTAGATCTACAAGCCCGTATTTAAAGAAATGGGTGCGTGGTCTTGGTGATTTTTCTCGCTGCCTGTAAAATTCTCAATGATTTAAAGTTTCACTTTATTTTAGAAGAGTATTTTCAGTTGCTTCTTTTGTTTATTTCAGCCTAATTTAATTTCCGCTAACAAACGTTTTTATAAAGGTTTAATCAACAAATAGATTTTAAAATGTTATGGTGAGAAAAGGGAATTGCTAAAAAGAGAATATCTATTCGAAGAGTTTGGCAAAATACTGCAAGGATAAAGTATTCTTGTGCAGATATGCAAACGATTTAAACGAATCAATGAAATTTATAATGAGGGAGCAAACAAATATATGAGTGAAACATTACATAAAAGAAAACCACCATATTTAATGCTTGTAATTCTTTTTATTGGGGCCTTTGTTTCATTTCTAAATAACTCGCTTTTAAATGTAGCTTTGCCATCAATAATGAAAGATTTAGACATTCAAGATTATTCAACGATCCAGTGGCTTTCTACAGGATATATGCTTGTTAGTGGTATATTAATTCCGGCATCAGCATTTTTAATAACCCGCTTCTCAAATAGGAGCTTATTTATTACATCTATGGTGATTTTTATTCTTGGGACTGCCTTAGCGGCTGTAGCACCGAACTTTGGTTTATTACTTACTGGTCGGATGGTTCAAGCGGCAGGCTCTTCAGTTATGGGACCTTTGTTAATGAATATTATGCTAGTAAGCTTTCCGAGAGAAAAAAGGGGAACAGCAATGGGGATTTTTGGACTAGTTATGATTACAGCTCCAGCAATTGGACCGACACTATCAGGTTATATTGTAGAGTATTATGACTGGCGTTTGCTTTTTGAAATGATTTTACCGTTAGCAATCATTAGCTTACTATTAGGGGTTTGGAAATCTGAAAATGTCATGAAACAAAATAAAAATGCAAAACTTGATTATCTCTCATTGCTATTATCTTCTGTCGGTTTTGGCGGTTTGTTATATGGATTCAGTTCTGCAAGCTCCGATGGTTGGACGAATAAAGTTGTTTTAACAACCTTAATCATAGGCGCTATTGCCCTAATTGCTTTCATTATTCGTCAATTAAAAATGGATGAGCCGTTATTGGATTTACGTGTTTACAAGTACCCAATGTTTGCACTTGCGTCTGTAATTGCAATTGTCAATGCGGTGGCCATGTTTTCAGGTATGATTTTAACACCAGCTTATGTACAAAACGTCCGTGGCATTTCGCCGCTGAACTCTGGGCTGATGATGCTTCCGGGTGCGGTAATAATGGGGGTTATGTCACCAATTACAGGTAAACTATTTGATAAATATGGCCCTCGGATTCTTGGCATAGTAGGACTTTCCATTACAGCTGTTTCAACTTATATGCTGGCAAACCTGCAACTCGACTCTAGTCACACGCATATTATTCTTATTTACACACTGCGGATGTTTGGGATGGCGATGGTGATGATGCCGCTTATGACAAATGGTCTTAATCAATTGCCAACTCGCTTAAATCCGCACGGTACAGCTGTTAATAATACAGCTCAACAAGTGTCCGGTTCGATTGGTACTGCTATTCTTATTACGATTATGAATTCTGTAACAAAAACAAAAGCTGAAAGTCTAATGGCTGATGTAGATCCAACAACCTTCACAGAAGCTACGAAGGCAATGTTAACGCAGAAGGCTTTATTATCCGGAATTCAGCATTCATTCTATGTAGCGCTTGGCATGAATGTTGTTGCACTACTATTAGTTTTTTTCGTTAAACGTGTAGATACAAGTGCGGAAGCTGTCGAGAGGTTAAATCGTTAAAGCAAAAAAACTCTTGATAATGATTCCTATAAGTTTTTTGCTGATTAGTTAGGCTGTGAAGAAATACAATTTTTTGTTGCTAAGGCGTCGGTATTTAAAGCTGGAAAAGAACCAGTGAAATAATTACATATAGTAAAAAGGATCTGATATTCATATCAGATCCTTTCAGATTGAAGACAAACACATTGTTCAATTAAATAATGTGTTTGTTTTTTATCTATTTCTCTATCCTTCTCAACCTTTTTATTCGGTGTTTTTTTATTTTTACTCAATATTTTCTACATGTAAACACTTAGTTTCACAGTAATAGCCTTTGCCGCCAACATAAACTTTTTCTATTTCATTCTTGCTATTGGTTGCTAATTTAACTAATATTTCGGAAGGCGAGTGTAAAGAATAACCTTGTTCAAATACATAGACTTCTTTTTGTAAGTAGTGCTGTTCATAAAGGTAGCAAGCTAATGCACCGTTTGAAGTTCCAGTCGCTGCTTCTTCATTGATATCGTATAGTGGAGCAAAGTTTCTGCATATAATTCGATTGTCATTAAAAGTATATAGATGCATCCCGACAACATCATAATACTTGCTGATTTTTTTAATTTTTTCAAAATTAGGTTGCATTGTATGTAATTGTGTTTCGCTTTTTATAGGAATTAAAATATCTTTTAAGCCCGTGGAGACAATTTGAATTGGGTATTTATTGTCTATATCTTTAATGTCAAAGCAGTCGATAAACTCATTTGGAGATATAACATCATAGAATATCGGTTCGTTTTGTTCCATGAATATGATGTCCTCTTTTATGGTAATAGTAAGAACACCGCTGTTCGTTTCAATCGTATAGCGATTCTTGAAAAGTTTATTTAAATGCATCAGTATCGTGAAAGAGCCAATTGTGGCATGTCCACATAAATCAACTTCTTCTTTTGGTGTAAAATACTCAATTTTATAATCAGCAATTTCAGATTCTGATATAAATGCGGTTTCCGCATAGCCCAGTTGTTTGGCTATTGCCATTTTTTGAGTAGTGGTCAATGTATTCTCCATAAATACCACTCCTGCTTTATTTCCGCCTTTATGATCCTTGCTAAATGCACTTGCAACATAAACAGATATTTTCATAAGACACCTTCCTCACTTATAGTAAATTGTAACATGGAAAGCACTACGTATAAATGTTGTTGGATAAATTTACTATAAAGCAAGAGACAAACTATTTTTTAGCATCGGAACTCTCTGGAAATAGTTTCACTAGTCAAACATTACTTACTTATCGTATTTGTTTGACTGGACATTAAAAACTATGGGCTTTCCAAATACTACAATCTTAAGCTCATCAACTTCTTTGTTTTGGGTGTTCGCTTTTCTTAGCTTGACGGATATGTAGTGCAACTGTAGCTGTAAAATAAAGTGTGATCAAAATATGTGGGGAGTTTTTAGATTATCTTTTAACACCAACATCATAATGCTCCAATTATAATAATTCGCTTCATTGTAAGTTAGTATTTTTTTCTGCAAATTATAAATCTAATGTCAACAAACAACTTAGATTACCAACCTTATAAGCAATATCATAATCATGAATAGTTAGGGAAAAGATAAAGTAAGGTAATCAATTACATATCTTTATCCCAGGCGATTGCTTGCTATCTTCTCTTTATTGAATGGGATATTTTATCCCGCTATTTGCCGGACAGTAAGACCTCCACCTCAAAATTCAGCGGAAGCAAAGAAGTTAGGTGGGGGTCGGGCTGCCCGTAAAAGCCCGATTGGTGAGGGCTGATTAAAGTTTCACTTTATTTCATGCTTTTTGAAAGGGTGTTTTTAATGGATAAAAAAGTATCTGCCATTCCTCAGCCGAAAACATATGGACCGCTGGGGAATCTCCCATTAATCGACAAAGATAAACCGACCTTATCTTTTATCAAGATAGCGGAAGAGTATGGTCCTATTTTTCAAATTCAAACTTTAAGTGATACTATCATTGTCGTTTCTGGACATGAACTGGTAGCAGAAGTCTGTGATGAAACAAGGTTCGATAAAAGTATAGATGGTGCTTTAGCGAAAGTTCGCGCCTTTGCTGGAGACGGATTATTTACAAGCGAGACTGACGAGCCTAACTGGAAAAAAGCTCATAATATTTTGATGCCTACATTCAGCCAACGGGCAATGAAAGATTACCATGCCATGATGGTCGATATTGCTGTACAACTCGTTCAAAAATGGGCAAGACTGAATCCGAATGAAAACGTAGATGTTCCGGAGGATATGACCCGCCTTACATTGGATACAATTGGTCTATGTGGTTTTAATTACCGATTTAATAGCTTTTATCGTGAGACCTCTCATCCTTTTATCACTAGCATGAGCCGTGCTCTAGATGAAGCGATGCACCAATTACAGCGACTGGATATAGAAGACAAACTCATGTGGAGAACGAAACGTCAATTTCAGCATGATATCCAATCCATGTTTTCTTTAGTAGATAATATTATTGCTGAACGTAAAAGTAATGGAAATCAAGAAGAAAATGATTTACTTGCCCGTATGTTAAATGTGCAGGATCCGGAAACTGGTGAAAAATTAGATGATGAAAATATTCGTTTTCAAATTATCACTTTTTTAATAGCTGGGCATGAGACAACAAGTGGATTGTTATCTTTTGCAATCTATTTTTTATTAAAGAATCCGGATAAGTTGAAAAAAGCCTATGAAGAAGTAGATCGGGTATTGACAGATCCTACTCCAACATATCAACAAGTTATGAAACTTAAGTACATACGGATGATTTTAAATGAATCGCTACGTCTATGGCCTACTGCTCCAGCATTCAGTCTCTATGCAAAAGAAGATACAGTAATTGGTGGGAAATATCCAATTAAGAAAGGAGAAGATCGTATTTCTGTTCTTATTCCACAGCTACATAGGGATAAAGACGCATGGGGAGACAATGTGGAAGAATTCCAACCTGAACGATTTGAAGAGCCGGATAAGGTTCCTCATCATGCTTATAAGCCATTTGGAAATGGTCAACGAGCATGTATCGGTATGCAGTTTGCACTTCATGAAGCCACTCTCGTAATGGGAATGCTTCTTCAACATTTTGAATTAATCGATTATCAAAACTATCAGCTGGACGTAAAACAAACATTAACGCTAAAGCCCGGTGATTTTAAGATTAGGATCCTTGCCCGAAATCAAACGATCAGCCATCCTACTGTCCTTGCACCTATAGAAGAGAAGCAGAAAGACCATGAAATCAAGCAGCAAGTTCAGAAGACTCCTTCTATTATTGGAGCTGATAATCTTTCGCTGCTTGTTCTGTATGGCTCGGATACAGGGGTAGCAGAAGGTATTGCAAGAGAACTAGCAGATACAGCTAGTTTAGAAGGTGTTCAAACGGAAGTGGTAGCTCTTAACGAGCGAATTGGAAGTCTGCCAAAAGAAGGAGCAGTTCTTATTGTGACTTCTTCTTATAATGGAAAGCCGCCAAGTAATGCAGGACAGTTTGTGCTGTGGTTGGAGGAATTAAAACCGGATGAGCTAAAAGGTGTTCAATACGCAGTTTTTGGTTGTGGAGATCACAATTGGGCTAGTACTTATCAGCGGATTCCAAGATACATTGATGAGCAAATGGCTCAAAAAGGAGCAACAAGATTTTCTAAACGCGGAGAAGCAGATGCAAGTGGTGATTTTGAGGAACAACTCGAGCAATGGAAACAAAGCATGTGGTCTGATGCGATGAGGGCATTTGGACTAGAACTTAACAAAAATATGGAAAAAGAGCGCAGTACTTTGAGTCTGCAATTTGTTAGTCGTCTTGGAGGATCTCCTCTTGCCCGAACATATGAAGCAGTTTATGCATCTATACTAGAAAATCGTGAACTCCAATCATCCAGCAGTGATAGAAGTACGCGGCATATCGAGGTATCCTTGCCAGAAGGGGCTACGTATCAAGAAGGAGACCACCTTGGAGTGCTGCCAATTAATAGCGAGAAAAATGTTAACCGAATTTTAAAACGCTTTGGATTAAATGGGAAGGATCAAGTCATACTGAGCGCAAGTGGGCGCAGTGTAAATCACATACCTTTAGACAGTCCTGTTAGTTTGTTTGACCTTATTAGTTATAGTGTCGAAGTGCAAGAAGCAGCCACTCGAGCACAAATACGAGAAATGGTGACATTCACAGCATGCCCTCCTCATAAAAAGGAATTGGAATCATTATTGGAAGAAGGAGTTTATCATGAAAGAATATTAAAGAAACGTATCTCAATGTTGGATCTGCTTGAAAAGTATGAGGCTTGTGAAATCCGATTTGAACGATTTTTAGAACTTCTTCCTGCGCTCAAACCGCGTTACTATTCTATTTCAAGCTCGCCACTCGTTGCACAGGATCGTCTGAGCATTACGGTTGGTGTTGTTAATGCACCTGCATGGAGTGGGGAAGGGACATATGAAGGCGTCGCTTCTAATTATTTAGCTCAGCGTCATAATAAAGATGAAATTATCTGTTTCATTCGAACGCCACAATCAAACTTTCAATTGCCTGAAAATCCAGAAACACCAATTATCATGGTGGGACCAGGTACTGGAATTGCACCATTCCGTGGATTCTTGCAAGCGCGTCGTGTTCAAAAGCAAAAAGGTATTAACTTAGGACAAGCGCATCTATATTTTGGTTGTCGTCATCCTGAAAAAGATTATCTTTATCGTACAGAACTAGAAAATGATGAAAGAGATGGATTAATCTCTTTACACACAGCTTTTTCTCGTCTAGAGGGACATCCAAAAACATATGTACAGCATTTAATAAAACAAGATAGAATCAATTTAATTTCGTTATTAGATAATGGAGCTCATCTTTATATATGTGGTGATGGAAGTAAAATGGCTCCGGATGTAGAAGATACCCTTTGTCAAGCATATGAAGAAATTCATGAAGTTAGTGAACAAGAAGCAAGGAATTGGTTGGATCATTTGCAACATGAAGGACGATACGGGAAAGATGTTTGGACTGGAATATAAATGATCCTTAATTAGATAAGTAATCTGTAACGAATGAACTTCTTTCGACTAAATGTTACTTTACAAAATAAACGTATGGATAAAAATCCCGTATTTTTTATGGAATACGGGATTTTTCTATTTTTTAATAAGCTGGACTGATATTGTAGAAAAAGAAAAAATCTCATATGAAACTAAATTAGAGTGTTACACATAGAGTAGGGCCGTTCTATTAAAAAACTAAGTTTGATTAAATAAATGCGATAAAATCTTGTCAAAAATAATGAAATTTCAGGAAAAATAAGGTACACTAGTCAATGGTTTTGGTTTAAAATCGATTGACGTTAATGTCTATGGGGGAAAAATTGATGAACAACAATACAGTAAATGAATCAGTTGAAGAAGTTCATAAAAAACGAGTAAGATCAAGAAAACGTTTTCCAAATTGGAAATTTATCGCAGCGGGTGTTGGTATAATTGCGCTTCTCGTTGGGGGAGTGAGTTATTATCAGGCAACTCACTTTAATTCGAATGTTACGATTAATGACACCAAAGTTGGTGGTATGAGTGCTGATCAGGCAATACAGAAATTAAAAACATCTGGACTAGCAAATAAAGTCTATGTCGATCAACAACAAATTTTAGATGAAAAAGAGACAAAAACAGAACTTACGGAAAAAGATTTGCCTCAAGTTAAGAAGCTATTAAAAAGCCAGTGGACATTTTTCCCTTCCTCAAAGGAAAAAAATTATTCAGTGCTACCGGAAAAGGCGGATCAGTATCGTAGTGAAACGATGAAAAAACTTGTAGAAGAAAAGCTCGTTTCTATGAATAAAGAATTAAAAGCACCTCAAGATGCTATGGCGAAGCTTGAACAAGGAAAAATTGTTATTTCGAAGAGCGTTGATGGAAAACAGTATGACGTTACTAGTCTATTGAAAGATTACGACAAGCAGAAATATAAAAGCGAAATTCATCTGAAGTCTACATACATACAGCCTATTAAAGAAGACGATCCAATTATCAAAAAAGAGGAGCAAGCACTACAGAATCTTCTTGGGCAGTCCGTTGAATATAAAGTACAGAATGAAGTGTATCCTTTAAAAGCGAAAGATTTAATTCAAAATGCCTCTATGTCAAAGGATATGAAAGTGACAATCGATGCGAGCGACATTAAGAAAAAGATTACTGAAATTAATAATGCTAAATCAACATTAAATAAAAATTTCAGCTTTAAAACCCATTCCGGTTCGGTTATATCAGTAAAAGGACAAGGCTACGGTTGGGCACTAGATGTTGAAAAAGAAACAAAACAAGTTCAACAAGCTTTTGAAAAGGGTGAAAAATCGCTATCTGCTTCTAATATTCACGGAAATGGTTGGGAGAAGGAAGGTATCGGTTATGAAACAACAGCGAATAACGGTATTGGAGACACGTATGCGGAAGTTTCAATTGCAGATCAACAAATTTGGATTTATAAAGATGGAAAATTAGCAGTCACAACAAATGTAGTAACTGGTAAACATAGCACGAGTGAAGATACATCACCAGGTGTGTGGTACGTCCTATATAAACGAACACCATACACGTTGAAAGGAAGCGCAGTAGGTAAAGCTGATTATGCAGTTAAAGTAGATTACTGGGTACCATTCACAAATAGCGGTCAAGGATTCCATGATGCTGGCTGGCGAACAAATTGGGCGAATAATGCCTATTTAACAGGGGGATCAGGTGGGTGTGTTAACCTTCTTCCTAATGTTGCAAAAACTGTGTATGATAATTTGAACACGTATGATCCAGTTATCGTGTACTAGAAAATAGCAATCTTGCGTGAAGCGATGTATGTATGAAGAACTTAAATTAAAAAAAGAAGCAGAAAATCGTGAGTGATTTTCTGCTTCTTTTTTATTATGTATACTATGTACTTCTCGTGTGCGGGGGGAACTGTTATCTAGGTACATTTATACATAACATGTGGTTATCAATTCAGAGAAAGGCATCTGATGGTATCTTTTCTTTATTTCCAAAAGGACTTGCTCAATATCATCATGGATTTTTATTGATGGCATTTATATATATACTTACTCATAGGAATAGAACTAGCTGAGTATTTACTGGGGGGATTAAGAATGAATAGGGATGAGACCTCATTACATCCTGATACGGGTGTTACGTCTGTCATGTTTGTTGAACGATCATTAAATGAAATTCGTTTTTGGTCTAGAATCATGAAGGAACATTCTTTTTTTCTTCGATTGGGGTTTAGATGTGAGGATACCCAACTAATCGAAGAAGCTAATCAATTTTATCGATTGTTTGAACATATTGAACAAATAGCGTATTCCTATACAAATGAAACAGATCCTGAGCAAATAAAAAGATTTAATTCAGAAGTACAACAAGCTGCAACTAATATTTGGGGATTTAAAAGAAAAATTTTAGGATTAATTCTCACATGTAAATTGCCAGGGCAAAATAATTTCCCACTGTTAGTTGACCATACAAGTAGGGAAGCTGATTATTTTAGAAAACGTTTAATTGAATTAAATGAAGGTAAATTAGATGCCCTTCCTGATGCTATTATTAAAGAAAATGTTTTCTTTTTAAGGATTATGGCAGACCATGCTAAATTTATTGGTCATCTTCTTGATCCATCTGAAAGAAAGCTTGTAGATACAGCACGGAATTTTAGCAATGATTTTGATGAATTAATGTATCAAGCAATTGACTTAGAATCTATGAAACCACAATCTCAAACAGTTCCTCTTTTAGATCAATTTTTAGATCAAAATCGTGTGTCAGTCACATCTCTTCGGGATTTTAAGAAAACGGCACGTGATTTAATTGAGCAATGTAAAATAAAGAGTATCATTCATCCATTATTAGCAGATCATGTATTTCGTGAAGCGGATAGATTTCTTGAAATCATTGATATGTTTGATGCTCATCTTACCAATATTAAATCACAACCTAGATATTAAAAAATAAGGAAAGATACTATTTTTCCTTAAGCTGAGAAGTTAACAATTTATTGTTAGCTTCTTTTCCTTGTGATTTTTAATATTTCCAAGCAATGTAATGAAGTATAATTAGCATATAAGCTACAAGAACAAGGCAAACAGCTTGTGAAAATAGATAAGTGATTTCCTTCTGCAAAGATGTGTCGCGGTTGTAGAAACAAAAAAGAAATGTCACTATCTGAAAGAACAATGTAGACGATCGGAATTAAAAATGTTGAATAAAATTGACAATGAATATCATTTGCATTTATTATGGAATCGTCCCATGTAATTGGATATGATTTTTGTGAAAAAAAGTCTACTTTTTTATTAATGTAATAGATTTCAATTAAAATGTCACTTTCAAGAACTATCACTAATTTTTTTATGAATTTAAACGTAGGAAAGGGTAAGTAAAAATGAACTGGAAAAAAGGCGGATTATGGATTATTATTTTTTTCATTGTAAAAGGTACGATTTCTACACTTTTACTTGTTACAGGTGCTAAATATTTTAATTTATCATATATGCAACTTTTCGTACTAGTACTGATCTTATTACTGATTTCTCTCATAAGTCGAAAATTGCTTTATAGACATAAACAAAATAAAAAGCAAAAAGAGCTAAATATATAATGAAGCCCCAGAGACCTTTGGATTTCTGGGGTTTTACTTTTGGAAATTCATCCCGCTATTTGCGGGTAGTAAAACTCCCATCATTTACAATCTAGTAATAATTCATATAACCAAGAATACTTGGGCTAACAGATTTTATTAGAGTGCCATTATCTTTTTGTAACCGAATAGATTCATTACCGTTTCAGACTTATGTATGAATTCATAACCTAACAGTAAAAGGGGGATGATTGAAAATATGGCGAGTAATGAGGAATCAATTTGTCGACAGTTTGCCAGAATTATCGGTGGACAAGAAGGATTCGCCGGTGGAAAATGTGTAGCAACAATAAATCGGGAGGAAATACGAGCAACAATCTTAGGAAAACGTTTTAGAGTAACAACTTCCTTCTCATTTGAATCAAGAGATCATAAAACTGGACGGGCATTATGTCTAGGCCGAGTAGCGCTCTTGCAAAAGGAAGTTACTGAATTTGTTGCTACAATTATTAAACAAGGTATAATTGTTTCGTCTATACACAATGAATGGTTATGTGATGATCCGAATTTGATTTACGTTAATATCGAAGACGTTGATGATCCACTAAATTTTGCAAAAAAAGTTAGAAGAGCGTTATGCAAGTAACAAATTTCTTTCGTTAAATGTTTGATTTTATTAATTAGAATTTTTTGGAATAGATTTAAGTGAATGATTTTATAAAAAAGAAGGCGTTCCATATTTGGAATGTCTTTTCTTAATAATTTTGCTGCTAATGTCGGCTGTTACATTATTTTAATTGATTATATGCTGCTTATCTTGCAACAATAAGAACTGGGTGAGGTATGTTAACTTGATGGCGATGAGCTTGGATTGTGGAAAACCTCCAGATTTTTATTAGCTGGTTAGTTGAAGAAGAATTTGTTCCACAACCATTAAGTTATTATAATACAAAAAATTCTTCTCCTGTAATCCCTTCAAATCGGTCAATCTCCGCGTCTTTTGAATTCCCTGAAAGTTGCTAAACTTAAGCTAAATAACTATACCCTCTCTAGAGAAATAATTAACATATCCTATGCAAGAAAGTTTAGGTAGCTAATAGCATATGTTTTATTGAAAGGGTGTGTTTGAATTATGGAAAGGCCGAATTGGGGAATTGGAGGATTAGTATTCGTTGGCTGCATGTTTCTTGGTGGAGGAGTGGGATCTATGTTAGGAAGTACTCAAACTGGATGGCTAATAGGAATGGGTACTGGATTTCTTGGGATGGCTTTAACGAGACTGATTAGAAAGTAATATAACGGGGATTCTTCTTCCGGTAAATAATGAAATATGTATGTAAGTAATTAATGCCATAAGAACTCTATAAATTATAGTTAGAAGCTTCTCTTTTGTATTTGTCTTTTCTGATTTTTTCCATACATAGATATGATTCTCAAGTCAGAGGATGGCACCTTAGGGTGTTTTTTTATGCCCTCTAAAAATGTCTTAACATATAATAGCCGAGTTTTACCTTCAGTCGCCCAGCAAGCATAAAAGGAAAAACACCTCATAAAGTGAAAGTTTAATCAGTGGGGTGTTTATCCCTCACTGATTATTAGCCCTCACCAATCGGGCTGTTACGGGCAGCCCGACCCCCACCTAACTTCTTTGTTTTCACTAAATTTTGAGGTGGGAGCGTTACGGCCCGTTACTGCGGGATAAAATAAAAATTCTGCACCATTTAAACTCTGGTAACAATACAAATGATCAAGAATAATTGAGCTAATAGATTTCGTTAGATTCCCATCATCTTTTTTATAATAGCATAGATTCATTACCGTTTCAGACCTATGTATTCATTCATAACCTAACAGTGAAAGGGGTGATGATGAAAGGTATGGCGAGTAATGAGGAATCAATTTGTCAACAGTTTGCAAGAATTATCGGCGGACAAGAAGGATTCGTCGGTGGAAAATGTGTGGCTGCCTGTAGATATCAAATTTTATAAAATGTTATAAGAACATCATAAAAAGAAAGAGGATGAAGCGCTAAAAATTACTGTGGTCATATTAAGCGGGGAGATCTACGGAACTTCTGTAGAATGGAGAAGAAATAGTCAGCAGAAATCACACCGGAGGAATGTATGGAATAGATTTTGACTTTGAAAACAATAGGTAATTCATTTGACAATTAAAATGACCTAATTTAATATATATGTCATAGCATATAAATAGTGAAACAAATACATTCACTGTGAATAATTGACTGGTATGCTATATCCTTTTATATCTTAATTTATAGAGGTGATCCATGAACTTACATGATTTAATAGGCTATCTTGTTCATCGTACTGATGTGAAAATGACTAATTATTTTACTAAGAAATTAAAGCCTTATGGAGTTACACCAGAGCAGTGGGGAATTATTAGTGTTCTTTGTAGCCAAAGGGGCACTACTCAAAAAGAGTTAGCAGAAGCTATTGATAAAGATCAAACTACTGTCGTAAGAATGATACAGTCAATGGAGAGAAAAGGGATTGTAAAGAAGGCTTTGAATGACCAAGATAGGCGTTCACATAACCTTTTTTTAACTGAAAAAGGTGACGAGTTAAAGAAAACCATCTTGCCTGTAGTGAAAGACGCTCACCATTTCGTTACGAGTAATTTGAGCAAGGAAGAGATTAAAGTATTACAATCATTATTAAACAAATTGTATGATACACGCTATTAATACTTGTTCCTTATTAATACTATGCTATTCATAAGGAACAAACTTTGTTTTATGTATTATATATGCTATAGCATATAATTTCGTTTGTTTAGAGGAATGGTGGAGATGGTTTTATTCTTTATGATATTTGATTCAGGATCACTTTTTTGCCTAGTACCAGTCAAATTTATGTATTATATATGCTATGGCATGTAATTTCCATCTCTTTAATATTGAAAAGGATAATGTAAATTGAAGCGACTTCAATAGGGTCAATCTCAGGAAATAGGGTATAGGTAGTGACTACTACCTGAACAATACTGAGTTTTTATCAAATAATAAGAAAGGTGTGATTACTATTTTAATTTTCATCAATATTGTAAAAGTTTTGTTGTTTGTGTTCTTTTTAATGACAGGTACGAAAATTATATCTGGGAAAATGGCAGAGGAGTTCAAACGATTTGGTTTACCTTCGTTTTTTAATTTCTTAACTGGAGCTTTTGAGATTGTAGGAGCAATTGGAATGTTGATAGGAATTTGGAATCCAATAGTAGCTTTATTAGCAGGATTGTTGTTAGGTGGTACGATGCTTGCAGCTGCATTAACTCTTATTGTATTAGCGAGAGATCCTTTTAAGAAAGCAATACCTGCGCTTGTTTTGTTTGTCCTTAGTGTAGGGGTAAGTTGTTATCATATTTTTTAAACATAACCGAAAGCTGTTAAACTGTTTGCGTTCAAGTTACTACCGTTTTGTGATTATTTTACAAATAGGGGGATTCTCAAATTAGTGCTGGAATAATAATAGCAATACGAATTTAGACATTACGATTATTCGGATCATAATCAGTAAAAGAATGGCAAGAATTTTATATTAAAAATAGGAGTGAGTGAAAATGGCATATTTATTACAAGTTGATTTTTCGTTTGAAGGTCCTTTTGGTGAAGAAATGGAAAAAGCATTTTGGGATTTAGCAAATAGTATTAACGAAGAAGAAGGATTCCACTGGAAAATATGGACTGAGAATGAAGAAACAAAAGAAGCTGGAGGCATTTATGTATTTGGGGAAAAACAAGATGCTGAAAAATACGCTGAAATGCACAAGAACAGACTTGAAGCAGTTGGTGTTAAAGATATTAGAGTAAGAATTTTTAACATCAATGAAAAGTTAACGGAACTGAATCGTGGGTATATTAAATAATTTCGACAATCGGAGCAAGCGTAAAAGGAGGGGGATAATCCCCTCTTTTTTAAATTCTTAAATTGATGGTGAGGGGATTTGTGTATCGGTATATTGTTCCTTGGAAAAGGATGTATGAAGTGTAATATATGAGAGTTCTTACATTTGTGAAATTGACGTGAAAGTACTGTGGGGGAATTTTACTCTCGCTCATCAATATGGTCCAAGATGAAAGGAAAGAAATTAACTTATTTCTTTTTATTTCTATAACGAAATATAATTAGTAAATCAAAAATGATGATAATAATTAGAAGTAACAAGTGTATAAGTGCATCAGTTTTTCCGTTTAGTAAAGACTTTACAAAGAAATCCCATTCTGTTTCATAGGGAGGCTCTACCCAATTTCGTTGCAGTCCTAACACCATTCCATTTATGAAATAGACAATGCTTAATAGGATTCTTCCAAGAAATAAGGCAGTTGCTTTTATAGTCCACTTCTTTATCTTTATTATAAAAAGGGTTGGAAATAGTATAAGCACCCAAAAAATAAGAATGTAAACAGCATTGATCATTCTCTATACTCCTAACAAAACGATTTTTTCTTAATCTTGGTGAATTTTCAGGGTGAAAGTTAATGGTGTTCAAACCGTTTCTGCACTTGGGAAAAAAGGAGACAGAATTCCGGCTCCTTTTCCTTTTCTATCTCTCCGTCTCAAAAAACTCAATCCACTCCCCATCAGGGCCAGCGAAGAATATGTAACGTGTTCCATCTGGTAATGTTTCGATTTCTTCTCCTAGTAAAAATGTTACGCCGTGTTTTTGAATTCTTTCAATTTCATCTTCTAATGAATCCACTTTAAAGCAAATATGATGTACTTTTCCTTCTGCTGGAAGAGAAGAGTTATAACCTTCGATGAGTTCCAGTATCGTTTCCTTCGATTCTTCCACACCTAAAAAGGCGAGTTTTAAATCTGGATTCGGGTGCCCCATACGTTTAATGAGCTGTAAGCCGACTACTTTTTCATAAAAAGTAATAGATGTTTCTAAGTTTGCAACCATAAGTCCAACGTGTTCTATTCTTCTAACTGGCATGTAGATTCCTTCTTTCTGAAAATTTTATATGTAAAATGATATTGAAAATTAAGAAAATAAGCAAGATAAAAACCTTACAAATTTTAGCGTGTTATATGGTATAGTGAGAAAGTATGTTTGGGGAGAAGGAAGGAGATTATACGATGAATACACCTACTCAAACTCCTTCATTATCGGAAACGATGAAAGAGTGGCATTATGCATTAGCATATGAAATTAAACATTGGAAAACGATAGGTGGTAGTAAAATTTCTATCATGAACGGTCGTTTTTTATATACAGATTATGAAAATACAGTGTATGTATTTCAGCTTATTTCGGAAGTAAGCTTACCTGAAGGTTCACCAATTCGAATTGAGTTCGATGGTGAGGAAGCGACAGGGGAAGTATTATCTGTACATGGATTAGAAATAGAACTGAAATTAAATGATTATATACAAGGTGAAATAAGAGAAGCGGTTTTATATAGTGAACCGTGGCAATTGTTAGAGCAACTGCAAGAGAGATTGAAAGAAGCGCGAAAAGATAAACTGAAACGTAATCGTATAAAGCGTCTTGTCGATGGGACGAGTAGTCCCAAGCATATTGAAAAGATGAAAAATACGAAAAATGAATTGGCGTATCGTTCATTTTACAATCCGACAACGTACGTATGGGGACCGCCTGGAACAGGGAAGTCGTACAATTTATCACGTATTATTTCGGCTCATTACCAAAAAGGAAAATCGGTACTTGTGTTAGCTCATAGTAATGCGGCAGTGGACGTATTAATGAGTGAAGTAACGAAGCAAATTGAAAAGAAAAAGAAATGGACGCCTGGCGAAATTGTTCGTTACGGTTATAGTCAACATGAACATATACGAAATCATGAAACGTTACTTGCGTCGAAGTTAGTTGAAACGACGAACGGATCATGGGGTGAGGAAAGACTCTACTTAGAAGAAACACGCCAAGACCTTCGTGAAAAGATTTTATCGTATAAAGCAACATCTGCTGATAAGAAGCGTATACAAGAAATTGAAAGTGATCTTCGAAAGCAAAAAGCGAAAATTAAAGAAGTAGAAAAAGAATATATTGAAAATGCGAAAGTAATTGGTGCGACTTTATCAAAATGTGCCATTGATTCACTTATTTATGAGCGTACATTTGATTTAGTTGTCGTAGATGAAGTGAGTATGGCGTTCGTTCCGCAAATCGCATTAGCTGCTTCACTTGGAAAACGTATCGTCGTTTGTGGGGACTTTTTACAGTTACCTCCGATTGCGATGGCGAACCATGAACTCGTTCGCAAATGGCTCGGCGAAGATATGTTTTATCATGCCGGCATTGTTGATTCTGTAAATAAATCAGAAGCACATCCCAACCTTTTTATGTTGCAGGAACAAAGACGTATGCATGCGGACATATCGAAGTTTACGAATTCATTTATTTATAAAAATAGAGTATACGATCATCCGTCTGTTTCAGAGCGTAAAGAACTTGCACAGTTACAGCCGTTCGCAAATGAGGCGAGTGTTTTATTTGATACGAGTTTAATGGGAGCATTTTCGTTAAAAGATGCTGCTTCGGGTTCTCGTTTTAATATTATGTCTGGTTTAGTAGCGATGCAAATGATGTTAATCGGACTGCTAGATGGTGTGCAATCTATCGGTGTGGTTACGCCTTACAGGGCGCAGTCACGCTTTTTATCAACGTGTATTAGGGAAATGTTGCAGAGAACGAAATATCAAAACATACCAGTATTAGCGGCGACAGTTCATAAGTTTCAAGGTTCTGAAAGAGATATGATGATCTTTGATACAGTTGATAGTTATCCACAAGAACGACCTGGTGTGTTATTCTTTGACCATAAAAACCATCGCCTCGTCAATGTAGCAGTAACGAGAGCGAGAGGGAAGTTCATTCAATTATCGGATTGCCATTATATGCGTAAAAATCTTTCGAGAAAACAAGCGTTATCACAATTAACAGCTCATATAGAACGTCACGGGGATGTGTATGATCGCACGACATCCAGACAATTATGGGAGCGGAAAATATCGAAACGATTACGCTGGTTTATGGAAATGAATCTGGAGGAAACGAAAGGGCTATTAAAAGATATTTTAGCCGCAAAACGAAAAATCATTATTTCACTTCCAAGTACGAAGCAAGTAGATAAACGAGTATGGCAAGCGTTAATGCGTACAAATGCACAAATAACGGTTTATAGTGATGGACCAGTTCCATTAAAAAACGTAAAGTTACAAAGACAAAATAAAGCATTCCCATTTGTATTAATCGATGATGAAATCTTTTGGGCAGGGGCACCACTCACATCTCAAATGATGTTTGAAGGTAGTACGGAATTTCCGTACATATGTGCAAGACTACAAGCACCTGAGACAATTGGTGTATTAAAAGGATTTTTAGATATTCGGTAAATTCGGATAGGAATTCCTTGACTTTTGCTTGGAATGAACTTAGAATGAAAATAATTTAATACAATTTTATGAAAATTCTTATCACGAGAGGTTGAGGGACTGGCCCTATGACACCTCGGCAGCGGATTCTTTACGAATACTGTGCCAATTCCAGCAAGGTAACTTGAAAGATAAGAAAGAAGCTCATTTTGACTGTATATACAGAAGCCTCTTTCTATCTTTTAGAAAGAGGCTTTTTTACGTGAAAATAAAAGGAGGAAGAAAAATGGGAGCGACAGGAGTAACGTCACAAAGAAAAACAATTGAAGAGAGCATAGAAAGAAATAAGGAAAAGTACATAAAAACAAGTCATGATATTCATACGAATCCAGAGATTGGTAATCAAGAATTTTATGCATCAAGAACGTTAAGTTTATTACTAGGTAGTGCTGGTTTTCAGCTGCAGCATAATATAGCTGGGCATGAAACAGGTTTTATCGCACGAAAAAGTTCAGGAAAACAAGGACCAGTTATCGCATTTTTAGCGGAATATGATGCTTTACCAGGACTCGGTCATGCGTGTGGTCATAATTTAATTGGCACAATTAGCGTTGCAGCAGCAATCGCATTATCAGAAACGCTTGAAGAAATCGGCGGAGAAGTTGTCGTGTTTGGAACACCAGCAGAAGAGGGCGGGCCTAATGGTAGCGCAAAGTCGAGTTATGTAAAAGCTGGGTTATTTAAAAACATTGATGCGGCGCTTATGATTCATCCGAGCGGAAAGACAGCGACGACGAGCCCTTCACTAGCAGTCGATCCACTTGATTTTCATTTTTACGGAAAAACAGCTCATGCCGCAGCTTCACCTGAAGAAGGGATTAACGCATTAGATGCGGTGATTCAGCTATACAACAGTATTAATGCGCTTCGCCAACAACTTCCCTCAGACGTGAAAATTCATGGCGTCATTACAGAAGGCGGAAAAGCACCTAACATTATTCCTGACTACGCCGCAGCAAGGTTCTTCATCCGTGCAGCTACGCGAAAAAGATGTGCGGAAGTAACAGAAAAAGTAAGAAATATAGCACAAGGAGCAGCGTTAGCAACAGGTGCAAAAGTAAAAATTCATCAATTCCAAAATGAAATCGATGAACTACTCGTAACAAAAACATATAACGACATCGTAGCGGAAGAACTAGAACTACTAGGTGAAGAAGTAAATCGTAAAGAAAGAATCGGCATCGGCTCAACCGACGCCGGAAACGTCAGCCAAGTCGTACCGACCATTCACCCGTACATTAAAATAGGTCCAGATGACTTAATTGCGCATACGAATGAATTTAGAGAAGCAGCCCGTTCAGAATTAGGAGACAAAGCGTTAATTACATCGGCAAAAGCATTAGCAAATACGGCGTATCGATTAATTACGGAAGAAGGGTTGTTAGAGAAGGTGAAGGAAGAGTTTAGAGAGGCGCAGAGGAATCAGGGATAAGGGCATTAAGGTGCTCTTTTTGAATAGCAATCTAATTAATAAGTAGAGATATCAAAAAAGAACATTGAAATATCAATGTTCTTTTTTGTTTACTAATCATTGATTTTGTTGGTTTTTCTCATAAAGGAAAAACTTTTACTGTTAGCAGGAGATAATACGTATCCCTTTATCAGAACGACAATTTCTCCTCAAACTCACTCTTTAAAACAATTAAAGGAGATGATAATCCGAATTGCATTAACGAGTCTAAAAATGTAGCGAGAGAATCCATCGAATCGCTCATGACCTTCATCATATAATTAAATTCCCCGCTAATTCGGTATAAATCTGTTACTTCAGGAGCGGCATTACAATATTGGATAAAATCAGAGCATTGGCTCGTTTTAAACATGATGAATGCTTGAATGTTTTTATTAATTTTGGAAGGCTCAAATTTTGTTCGGTAAGCTGCGATAACTCCTTGATCTTCAAGTTTATTCATACGTTCCTTTACAGCAGGCTGCGTCATGGATATAATCCGTCCTATTTCTGAAACAGAAATTCTTGCATTTTCATACAACAAGTTCATAATTTTATGGTCAATTTCATCCAATTTTACTGCGTTTTGCATTGTGTAGCCTCCTTATTTTGTTTTTTAAGTGAATCACAAATTATAACTATAATATCATAAGTGAATGAACTAAATTACCTATAAATCTATATTTAAAATGATTGGTGTTTGCATGAAAATATAAGTATAGGTTTTTATCAAACGGAAATTTAGGAAGGATGGAAAAAATGAAGAATCTTGATGGGAAAGTAGCGTTAGTAACAGGAGCGAGTCGCGGCATTGGCCGTGCCATTGCAATGAGATTGGCGAAAGATGGTGCATTAGTTGCGATTCACTACGGCCGAAATAAAACAGCTGCAGATGAAACGATTAGTGAGATTGAATCTAATGGAGGAAAAGCGTTCTTAATTGAAGCTGAGCTCAATTCAATGGATGGTGTCAAAAAGCTAGTAGAACAATTAAAAAATGAATTACAAATAAGAGTTGGTACATCAGAGATTGATATTTTAGTAAACAATGCAGGGATAGGTACACAAGGAACGATTGAAAATACGACAGAAGAATTTTTTGATGAAATTATGGCCGTAAATATTAAGGCGCCATTCTTTTTAATTCAGCAAACATTACCATTACTACGAGCAGAAGGGCGAATTATCAACATTTCATCAGCTGAAGTACGACTTGGTTTTACAGGCTCAATTGCATACGGTTTAAGTAAAGGTGCACTCAATACGATGACACTGCCTCTTGCTAAACATCTTGGAGAAAGAGGTATAACAGTGAATACAATTATGCCTGGATATACGAAAACAGATATGAATGCGAAATTGCTAGATGATCCTGAAATACGAAGTTTTGCTACAAACTCATCTGTGTTCGGACGAATAGGGCAAGTTGAAGATATTGCAGATGCAGTAGCATTCCTTGCTTCTGCTGATAGCCGCTGGGTAACGGGGCAAATTTTAGATGTTTCTGGAGGGTTTTGTTTATAGGGGCACTACTCCATACCCATCAAGCTAATCAAGTAAATTACTAGTTATGAAACGATCCTTGTTTCATAACTAGTAATTTATAGAAAGGTAGGCATGCTAAAGAAGCCTATTAAAACGTGATTTTTTCGCTAGGCAACTTGAATAAGGGGGCTATTTTTAATTATTCGTAATCTAAAATAATCAAATTTTATTTTACAGTAACAATAAAACACAAAATATTGACCGATAGGTACAAAAAAGAGTATTCTATTCATGTTATCTTTAAAATGAGAGGAGGATACGATTGAATAAACGCGGCAGACCTCGAGAGTTTGATTATTCCTCAATTGTAGATGTTGCAATGAAAACATTTTGGTTAAGAGGATATGAAGGGTGTTCTACACAAGATTTATGCAGTGATACAGGACTTGGAAAAGGAAGTTTATACAATACTTTCGGTAGTAAACATGAACTGTATAAACAAGTATTAGAGCGCTACCATGAAATTGGGATTAGGGAACAGAGGAAATTGTTAGATACTCCAATTCCAGTTAAAGAACGATTAAGTAATTTTTTTGAATGGGCATTGAAAGAAGACTTTGAGAATATTGATCAAAAAGGATGTTTATTGATTAATGCCAGTATAGAACGTGCTAAAAACGATTTAATGGTACAAGAAATTTTCTCGAAGCATGTTGAACTTCTTAAACAAGCTATTGAAACAGTGATGGAGGAAGGATTGCAAACAGGTGAAATTTCAAAGAAGCAATCAGCTGAGGAATTAGCTAGTCTGCTTTTAAGCAGTTATTATGGATTCCGTGTTCTTAATGTATCGATGCAAAATCGGATGTTGTCTGAACAAGTTATCAAAGGAACAGTAGAGTCTATTTGTGGCGCTTAGTGCGCTCTTTTTTTGCACTATTTTTGTACCAATCATTACAATAATGAATAAGGAGTGTTTTTATGCCATCGATTATTTACTTATTAGCTTTAGCAATCTTTTGTATGACTACATCAGAATTTATGGTTGCAGGTATGATGAATGAACTTGCTCTTGCATTCCAGGTTTCTGTATCATCTATTGGGTATTTAATTTCAGCTTATGCAGGAGCAATGGTAATAGGAGGCCCCATTTTAACTGCAATCCTCTTACGGATGCGCAGCAAACAAGCATTATTGTTTTTAATGTTCATATTTTTAATTGGTCAATCGCTCGGAGCTATTGCTTGGAACTATAATATTATGATGACTTCACGTATTATAACTGGTATTGCTTCAGCTTCAGCTTTTGGAGTTGCGATTTCCTTTTCTGCAACATTGGTTCACTCTGATTCAAGGGGAAAAGCTGCATCAATTGTACTTGCAGGTTTAATGTTCGCAACTGTATTAGGTTTACCTATAACAACCGTTATTTCGCAATATTTTGGCTGGCGTATTAGTTTTGGGGCAGTTTCGGTTCTTGTGCTAGTATCAGGGATTATGATTCAACGGTTGTTACCATCATCTTCAAATAAAGAGCAATTAAATTGGAAAGACGAACTTCTGCGATTTAAGAATATTCATCTTTGGGCAGCGTACGTAACAAGTATGTTCATTATTGGCGGTACGTTTGCAGCATTTAGTTATTTCACTCCGATCTTTACAAATGTCACAGGCTTTTCAAGTGCAAGTATTCCATATTTACTTGCTCTCTATGGTAGTGCGACGGTAATTGGGAATATAATAATTGGCAAGTTTGCTGATAAATTTACAATGAAAATACTTATGGGTGGATTAATTATATTAATCATAGCGTTGTCTTTATTTGCTTTAAGTGCAGAGAATAAATACATTGCAGTTATTTCTACGATTTTTATTGGTTTAACTGGTGTAGCATTGAATCCAGCTATGGTTGCGAGGGTGATGAAAACAGCTAGTAATGGAATAATGATAAATACCGTTCATAGTTCTTTTATTACGCTAGGTATTGTTATTGGTTCGTCACTAGGTGGTCTTGGGATCAGTAAAGGATATGGTTTTGTATCTCCGCTATGGATTGGAGCTTGTTTAGCTATCCTTGGGGTAATTTCGTTATTCCCATATTTACATAAAGGAAAGGCAGATTAAGATGTTTAAAATTTCTTTATATGGGGGAGCACCACATTACTAGCTTGGTAGTATCACACATCCATCAACTTAAAGGACTATTTTTGAACTTGATTTTTATGAAATATGCACCCGAAAATTTATAGTAATAATTCTAATGTTACCTCTCTAGTTAGTAGGATATTTTTTCTTAATATATGCATACTAAACATACTATAAAAAGTACATAGAAAGTGAGAGAATCATGGCTAAATTTTTGAGGCGTTTAAAATATAGAGATAATTCTAAGTCATTTCCAATACGAGACAATACTCATTTTCAGGAAAAAAATATTGAAGACGCCCTCTTAGACGCTGATTTAACCAAAAACATAGCTGATATTCAGAATATATTTCGTCAAGCGCCTGATTTAGTAATTCGGCGGTTTCAAATAACAGTAGATGGATTAGAAGCAGCTTTAGTATATTTGTCTGGATTAACAGATAAAGAATTGATTCAGAATCATGTCCTAAGTCCTTTGATGAATAGTGATTTTGATACCAATACAGAACTTCCAATTCCATTAGGACAAATTAAAATTATTAATACATTGAGTCAGATTGAAAATGCTATTTATGGGGGAGATAGTGTTTTATTAATCCACAGTCGAACAACAGCACATCAATTGGATACAAAAGGATGGCCACAAAGAAGTGTTGAAGATGCACATAACGAAATAGCTCTAAAGGGTGCACATCAAGCATTCATAGAAACTGGAAGTCAAAATATCGCAATGATTCGAAGATATATTCCTCATCGTGAATTAGCGATAAAAGAAATAGTAATTGGTGTACGAAGCAAAACCAAAATTTCTATTTTATATTTGAAAGATGTAGCTTCTGAAGATGTGCTGAAGGAATTAGAAATACGAATTCAAAATATTACAATCGACGCTGTGACTAGTAATGGCGAACTTATAGAATTCATTGAAGATCACCCTTACTCGCCGTTTCCGCAATTTATATTAACTGAAAGACCTGATTTGGCTGTATCTCACATTTTACAGGGCAGATTTGTAACTGTAATGGATCATTCACCTAATGTATTAATTACTCCAACAAATTTTATTTCCTTTTTTCAAGGAGTTGATGATTACGGTACAAGGTGGTTAGTTGCTTCGTCTATTCGGTTGCTTCGTTTTATCGCCTTTATGGTTGCTTTATTTCTGCCGGCGAGTTATGTTGCGTTTATTTCCTTTAATTTTGAAGTTATTCCTGTAGAGCTATATTTATCTATTGCTGAATCAAGAACGCGTGTACCCTTTTCTCCAGTTATGGAAGCATTACTTATGGAAATAACATTGGAAACGATGAGAGAAGGGGCTTTACGGATACCTACTCCGATTGGTCAGACAGTTGGAATTGTAGGTGGTATTGTCATTGGTCAGGCGGCTGTTCAGGCGGGAATTGTAAGCAATATTATGATTATTGTTGTCGCTGTTACCGCCATCTCTTCTTTTGTTATTCCTAACTATGATATGGGAGCGGCAGTAAGACTTTTACGTTTTCCAATGATGCTAGCAGCTGCCTTATTTGGAATTGTAGGACTTGTTATCGGGTGGATGACTTTAATTGGGCATCTAAGTAGTCTTAAATCGCTAGGTACTTCTTACGGAACACCATTAGCACCCTTTCGTTTTGCAGATATGAAAGATGCTTTTGTACGCTTTCCTTTATGGACAATAAGAAGGCGTCCTAAGGGGAATGGAACCATTCAATCTATTCGACAAGGAAAGAATCGTAATAAAAGGTGAAATTATGAAAAAGTATGCTTATAATGAAATCTCTCTTATGCAGTATATTGTTTTAATCAATGGAATGCAGGTGGCCACTGGCGTTTTATCGCTTCCCCGTGTGCTTGCAGAAAAAGCCGGAACAGATGGATGGATAGCTATATTGATTGGTTGGATATTCTCCACAATATCAGGTGTATTTATAGTCAAAACTGCTGCAAGATATCCCGAGGACACGATTTATGACATTCTTATACGATTGTTTGGAAAAATAGTAGGGAGAGCATTCGTTGTTATTTACATGATGTACTTCTCTTTTTATTCTTGTGTAGTTCTTGTGAATGCTATGCTTTATCTTAAGGGATGGCTTCTTCCAAAAACGCCTGACTATCTCGTTATCTTTTTGTTTTCGATTCCTACCTTTCTTGTCGCACGTAACGGCCCTCGTATTATAGGGCGGTACTCCGAACTTACTTTTTATACGATGCTTTGGATTCCGTTATTTTTCTTGATACCTCTTAAAGAGAACGGAAGTTGGATGCCATTCTTTCCACTCTTAAAAGATGGGTGGAAACCTATATTTACAGCTGTACCGACTACTATTTTTGCTTATTTAGGATTTGATATTGCGTTCTTTTTATATCCCTTTTTACAAAAAAAACAGTATGCAGTCCATGGAATGGTTATTGCAAATACTTTAACGATGTTATTTTATTTATTTGCTACTTTTGTTTGCTTTGCCTATTTTAGCCCTGATAGCATTACGCAATTTAACCAACCAGTACTAAATTTACTTAAAGTAATTGAGTTTCGTTTTTTAGAACGTTTTGACATGATTTTATTGGCTCTTTACTTACCAGTTGTTTCCACAGCATGGATTCCCACCATATATTGCGCTGTATTTTGTTCAAGCCAATTACTTGGAAAACAAAACCATAGCTCTCATGTAGTTATTCTCTTATTGCTCATTATCGGATTCATATTTTGGACTCATCCTAGTTGGAATGAAGCCGAAATTTGGCAACAGGTATTATCGAATGCTGGATTAGGATTAACCTATATATTACCTATCATTTTATGGCTGTACTGCTGTCTATATGAGAAGTTTCGCCAGGGGAGGATACATTGAAAAGAAAAGTACTGTGTTGTATTTTGTTATCGGTATTCATGATGACTGGATGCTTTGATCAAACAAATGTTGAAGACGTTTCTCTTACTCTTGTTCTTGGTATTGATTTAGATCGTAATGATAATTTATTAGTGTATATATCAAGCCCTGTTTTCAATAAAGAAGCAAAAGTAAAAGAAGAAACTACTGTTGTGAAATCTGCTACGGTTCGAAAATCTAGAGACCAATTTGATGCTACTGTTATGGCACTTACCTCGGGAAGCAAAACACAGGTTATTTTAGTTGGAAAACGGTTACTGAAACAAAAAAATTGGATGAAATATCTCGATCCATTTTACCGAGATCCCAAAAATACAGTTACCACAAGGGTTGTTGCTGTAGATGGACCTGTTTCGGACGTCATTTATTATAATCCAAAAGATAAGCCGCGTCTTCCTCTATATTTAACAAAACTGGTTGATACCGCCTCTTTAAGAAATATAACAGTAAAAACAAATCTTCAAGAACTACATGAACAAATAGCAGACAAAGGGTTAACAGCAAATATGACTGAGATGAAAAAAACGAAAAAAATATTTGTGACAGGTACAGCTTTGCTAGATGAAAAAGGACGGTATAAATTAACACTAAAATACGATGAAAATAAATTATTACGCATTCTGCAACAAAGAACTACAGGCGATTTTCCATTTACAATGGCAATTAAACTAAAGTCGAATAGCCAGGATAAAGATTGGATAAGTTTTACTGCATATAATATTAAAGTAAAGACAAAGGTAAGATATGATAATAAGTTTATATTTAATACAGATATAAAGATGAGGGTCGGCATTACAGAACGGCTTTTTTCGTTCAATACAAGAAAGGATGCAGCCAAATTACAAAAGGCGATCAAAACTAAGCTGGAAGCTGATTTCAAACAATTAATAAAGAAAATACAAACTGCCAATATTGATCCTATTGGGCTTGGGAGATATGCAAGAACTTACACATATCCAGAATGGAAAAAAGTCCAAAATAAATGGAATAACGAATTAGCAAAAGGCGATGTCAACGTCAAGGTTAACATTAAAATTTCCGGAATGGGTACGATTAAGTAACATGAATTCAACTGTGATTCGTACTAAGATTGCAAGTACTGTCTACTTTAGAAGGAGAAATGTCTTTAATAGGAGTACCGTCACATCGCTATGAACCTTAAATTTTATAGTACCCCCAGAACGAAATTTTGTGTTAACTTGTAACAAAAACGATCTTTTTTTCGTCTTAGGGGTATTTGCATTTCTTAGCTTGATGGTGATGTGACGGTACCCCAATCGTAATTTATATGAAAAGAACTCCTCAACAGATGAAAGAGTTCTTTTTTATTTTCACATTCATTTTTCATCTTTCATTGATCAATAGACATTCCAACAAATAACTCTAAAAAGAACATAAATTCGTAAATGATCAGAACAAACTTTCAAAAGATCCTTACGCAATTTATTACCATGCGTATTACTCAATAGGAAAAAATGCCTGCCACTCCCTGAGAAATGTAGAATCTGCAAAATTCATTCAACATTTCCAGGATGATGACAATGGATTATTTTTATAATTCTATTTTCTGGTCACCACGTTTCTCTAGGTTTTTAGCAGTTTTACTTTGGGCAACATCTTTTTGGTCTTTAAAGGTTCCCATGAGAAAATCATAGGCTGGATTCGTAACACCATACCAGTAATTTTCATTTTTGAAGTGATGCCATAAATGAACTTTTTTCATCCATCGCCCCCATGGTGATATTGGTTGAAGGGGGCGATGCGCGATATAATGCTTCCACTCATAAAATAATAAAAAGAGCATAATACCTGCAATAAATGCGTTTGTCATGAAAAAGCTGGATGAAAGAAAATAAAAAATCGCTCCTGAAATTGCAATGTTTGGCACACTATACCATAAGGGTAAAAATAATAAATGTAATTCATTCGGATTTGTATGATGGTCATAATGTAGGCGCTTAAGCGTTTTTAATAAAAATGCATTCTTTGGTGGCTTTAGATGAAAAATAAACCTGTGAGTAGCGTACTCAGCTAAGGAATACATAATCATTCCCAAAATAAAAGCACCCCAAATTCCGATAGAGGTTAAATGTAAAATCATAAATCCAAAGCTAGTGAGGAAAAGACAGCTCATAATCAAAATATCAGGATAGGAAAAATATTCTTTAAAATATTTTAGTTTCATTTATCACGCCTCCAGCTTTCTTTATTTTTTTTCTATCTTTCCAAAGAGCCAAGCTTTTCTCCAATGTTGTCTTACACAATCTTTCTGCTTCAATCGCATCTCCCTTTAATGCAGCTTTTAATAAGTCGTGATAATAGTTGAAGGATAACTCACGATGATCTTTTACAGAAAAATACCTTTTTGCCATATCTACATAAATGGAATCAAAGCTATTTAAAATGAGTAGAAAGATTGGATTGGCAGCAAGCCCAGCACACCTTTTTTGCAAATCCCAATCAAATGCTGCATAGCTTTCTGCACTATCTTCAAGTTGCTCAAGATTAGCAAGGAGAGCAACCACTTTAGGTTGATTAAACGTAACAGCATTACGAATATAAGTCGGAGTCAACGAACTTCTAAATTCTAATAAATACATAATAAATTCATCTGTAATGGTATGATGATTCTCAACAATATTAATAAGTGTCGTTAGATTACCATTGCTCCAATAATCATTAATAATCGATGGCATTCCTTTTCTTCCTGTTATCCATCCACTTCTTCCTAAACGTTGAAGCGCCTCACGAATAGTTGGGCGACCAACACCAAATTCTTTCGCAAGCTCTCTTTCCGGCGGTAAAGTGCTTCCTATAGAATAAACACCGGCCAATATGGATTTAATTAATTCGTTCACAATTTTATCTGAGGTGCGTTCCTTTTCTTTCAAGTCATCGTCTCCTTTATTTAATGGTAATACATGTTAAAGACATTGGTAATACCAAAATTATATAACGAATTTGAATTTTCTGTCAATGATAAAGGAGTGAATTTTTATAATTAGGATTGTCGAACTTTCTATATATTTCTATGAAAAGAATAGTTTATTTTCATTGCTTTCGCACTCAACTTCTTTAATTTCAAGAAAATTTATTTATCAATCCGCTATTTTAGAAAAAGGAAAAAACCATCACTATAGAACCAGGAGAAGATCCATTTTATTTATGATTAATGACAATGACAAGATAGAAAATTATGAACTGGAAGGAATATAAAGGAGATGAAAATGATTGTTCCTGCAGGACAATGCCTATCAAGTTGTAATTATTGAGGATGTTTTAAATAAAGCTGAATTAGAAAAGATTATACTTTCCATGCTAAATCAAAAAATAGGGTTCTTAAGATAAGTATCCTAAGAACCCTATTTTTTGAAAAGAACTTCTAAATTGGACTGAGGAAATTTAGGATTCCTAAAATAACTAAGATCTAATTAACCATAGAAATATAAAATTTCCATTTTGGGCGTACTTCAGAGTATTAGCTTGATAGCGATGGGGGAGCACCACATCACCATCAAGCTAATACTTTCATATCCCCCTAAATTAAAATTTTCTTTCTCTACAGATAGCTATTCTGAGAAGCCGCTCATTTTTTCATTTTGGGGGCATTTCTTTTTCTTAAGTTGATGGGCATGTATGGCAACTTCTATTAGACGATAGTGAATTAACAATTTCGGGGTTTAGTTCAACTTTATTCAAAATAAGATTTTTTTGCAGTAAAATCAATGTTAGTGGAATTTTTTTATCAAATTTTTTTCTAAATTAACATAAATACTTGCAATGTTTAAATTAGTACTATATAGTTCTAGTTATGACAAAGGTAAAATTAATGAATCAAAAACGTGTGATTGAAGTAGCTGCAACATTATTTTTAGAAAAAGGGTTTGCTTATACAAGTATGGATGAATTAGTACGTGTAAGCAAAGTTTCAAAGTCTAATGTGTATTATCACTTTTCTAATAAGGAAGTATTATTAGAAGCGGTCGTTGATTATTGGATTGAAATGTATCAATCTGCAATTGATGACGTACTTTCTCAGAACCAATTTTTAGTTGAAAATCGTATCCAACTGTTTTTAAAGCAATTATCACAAGGAGTTCAGTCGAGAGAGTATAAGGGGAGCTGTCCATTTATTACTCTTTATATTCAAAGTCCTAAACAGGCCACGCAAATAAAAGAAAAAATAGGTCTTTTTTTTACAGGATTACAAAAGAAAGTTTCTCTATTACTTAAACAAGGGGTAGAGAATGGAGAATTCAGAAATACGATTAATATTGACGAGGTTGCATCCCTTTTTATTACAAATCTTGAAGGAGCGTTATTTATTTCAGAAACATTGAAGGATGCAACTGTAATCACGAAAACAGCATATCATTTTTTAAAATTGCTTCGATAAAAGAAGCATTTTTTTTACATCAAATTAGTACTAAGTAGTACTAAAAAGGGGATTTTATATGAGAACAGTATTTTTAACTGGTGGAACAGGCTTTATTGGAAAGCAATTAGTAAAAGAATTAGCCAAAGAGGATGTTAAAATTCTTCTTTTAGTAAGGTCGAAAAGTAAAGCAATACGCATTTTTCAAGAAAGAGGCATCTTAAAAAAGGCAGTTATGCACTTTATTGAAGGTGATTTGACGAAAATAGATTTAGGTCTAAGTGCTGAAGATAAGGAGAGGGTATTGAAAACGGATGTGATTATTCACGCAGGAGGCCCCATGGATATTCAAGCGACAAGTAAAGAGGCAGCTTCCGTATTTTTAAATGGCGCCAAACATATTAGTGAATTAGCTAAAAGCATTCATCAATTGAAGGGCTTGCAACAATTTATTCATATTGTAGGTTATATGAGTCCCTTTGATGATAAAAATAGCAAGATTGCAATTGATGTGTTTAAAGAAGGAAACAATTATTTGAAAATAAAAAATCCATATGAGAGAACAAAATTTTTAGCAGATCTTTATATCCGTCATCAGGCATCAGCAGTAGGTTATCCGCTTTCTGTAATTAATCCGCCAACTGTAGTCGGTAGTAGTAAAACAGGGAGTACAGAGCAGATAGCAGGATTAGGTTTGCTTGTGATGAGTATGCGAAGAGGGCTCATGCCAGTGATTCCTGGAGGTAAGGGATATAGGTTACCACTTATTTCAAACGATGAGCTTGCGAAGTTTATTGTGCAGGTTTTCAGATTGGAACAACCGACTATTCAAACATACACACTTGTTGAAGACAAACAGCACGATCAGAACATTGCTGAATTATTAAGTATTATGTCGGAAAGTATGAATATGAGGGCACCAAAAATATCTGTCCCAATGCCACTTATGAAAGCAATTATGAATAGTGGAGTAAGTAAAATAACAAAAATTCCTTCTGATGGACTGAATTTTATTACAAAACGAAAATTTTCAAATGTTTCAGCGAAAAAAATTATGGGAGGAGATTGGTTTAAGAAGACGAGTGTAATGAAATTTTTCCCTGCCGTAGTAGCTGATCTGGATTATCGAATGATGTATCAAAATGGCCAGCATAATCATTTATTTAAACGAACATTATGCGATAACAATACCCTTTACCAATTACAAGGAGAGGGTAAACCGTTTATTTTATTACATGGTTTATTGAGTGATGGAGAGGATTTATTTCCTTTAGCACAAGAGCTTCATGAAAAAACTGGTCAACCTGTATGGATCTTGGATCTTCCAGGTTTGGGACGTTCTCCTTTTAAACAAGAGAAAAATCTTCTAGATATCTATTTGAATGTAGTGAAAAAGTTATTGAAGAAAGCTACGAATGGTGCACATCTAATTGGCCATTCATTCGGTGCGTTTATTCTTCTGGAAGCATTGGTACAAGAGTACATAGATGAGAAGTATTCAATCACTTTACTTCAGCCACCTGTTGTTAAAAAAAATGCTAAATCGCTAAATGTTCCTCAATTTATGAACAAATGGACATTAAAATTGGCAACTACTAATTTGATAGGGCGTTATTTATTAAGTAATGGTTTGTTTGAAAGTATGGAGAGCATCCCTGAACATTATATTGAAAAAACAAGTAAAAGTTTTACTTCTCCTAGAATTTTAAATACGACGGTTCAGCTTAACAGCTTACTATTGAAAAACGATCAAGGTGATTTCAATGAAGTAACAAAGTATAATCTTCACATTATTTGGGGGGAGTATGACAGAGGCTATTCTGCTCCATCGCATCTTGGTAAGGTTGATTTTGTTCCATATGGCCATCATTTTCCTCTTAGCCATCCGAGTGAAACGGCAACATTAGTAATAAAAAATAGTAATACTAGCAGATGAGAGTGTGGGATAAATAAAAAGTGTGTAGTAAGATCGTTGTCTTTGAAATAAAATCGTACTGTTTCGGATCCCACCCCATCACCATCAAGTTAAAATTTTATAATGCTCCAAAACGAAAAATTTGAGTCTTTTATAGCAATGAAGTTCATTTTTTCGTTTTGGGGCAACCTGATTTGTTAGGTTGATGGACATGGGGTACCGCCAACAAGACACGAATTTTGCACGCTAAGCAAAAAAACAATAAGCTGCCCATATGGACAGCTTATTTACATAATTTTCGTTACCGGAAGTTGTTTTTACATTCCAGAAGTGTAGAGTGATAATAAAGTTGTTTAATTCGCTATAATAAAGCAAGAGCCTTACTACATATCAAATGTAATAAGGCTTTAAAAAAGTTGTTTAAAACTGAATTGATCTAAAAGAATATTGTTACTTAAAATGATAATAAAGTTGTTTAATTTTTTTCAACTAAAGCACCTGTTACTTTAAGTACAACATTTCACAATCTTACACATTGATGTTAATCACATTTCTTTCAGAAAGGGGAATTATAGGTTAATTTGCGCCCCTGTTAGATAATGGGGGCTGTTCATGTAGTCGTGGCTTCGCCACTCCTGCAAAGACGTTTCGTTTATATAAACGGCTATTCAACAAACTGGAATTTGGCGAACACGGATTATGCTTATACTATTCGCCTGTTCTTTTTGTCGTATATCACAACGGTTACAATTGAAACAAGAACAATCACAGCATTTGCGGCAATGGTTCCTGCCCAAGTCATAGTCATGGTGCCGAAGATGGGGGATGCCGCATTGAACATGGTGTGGAATAATACGCACATAAACACACGGCCTTTTCCTGATATTTTGTAGATTGCCCCGTTGAAAAACCGGAACGCAATGAGTTGAACTGCAAACATCCAAAAGTTAATGAGTCCCTCTCCGTGATTCGTCCCCGGAATGAAGAAGAGAGGGATATGCCATAAAATCCAAATGATTCCAACAAAAACAGAAGACAAGACAAAACCGTATTTTTTGTCAAGTTCAGGCTGCAATATGTACATCCAGCCAGCTTCCTCCAAGCCACCGATAATAAGATTACCAAGCAGGGAAAGGAAGAACGTATAAAATGGAAGCACCATTTCCGTGTGGCCTGAAACTGCAATATGTATCAAAAAATACAGTGCAAGTCCTGCAACAACGAACAAATAGAGAGATATGCTATTTTTGGCATAAAAAACAGTTCTCAACCATTCCTTGAAACCGGCTATTTTGTTATTTTTCTTCAGAACGATATATGAAGCAATAGCGGGCGACAAAATATAGATTGCAAAGGGGATATTCATCCCGAATTGCTGTAACGAGTAAACCCAATTGTGAACCGAATATCCGAATTGCCCAAGAGCAATCAAAGCACCTGACACAAGATAGGCTATGCAAAATGTCAGCATCGTAAATTGTACTGTGATTTTTTTGTCTGTCATGATTTCTTCACCTCACATTTTAAATGTATACATTAAATTTTAACGGATGGACGCTTTGACTTTTATCACCTAATGTTTGCTTTCTGCCAATTCAAAGTTGCGCTCCGCACAAAATATAAATAATCTCCATTACAAATTCTAATTTATCGACTTGTTTCTAAGCCCCAATTATGGCACTATTTCGTGGTACAGTTATTTTTCCGGTACTTCATTAGCTCATGCTTTATCAAGTAGTTAAGCATTACTTCCCAACTTATTAAACTAGACTGCTCCGTTAGCTCTATAGGGAATTAAACAACTTTATTATTTCTTAAAGGACTTTATTGTAAATTAAACTACTTTATTATCACTCTACAAGAAGACCCTGCTATGACAACAAATGTTGTCCAAATCAGCGTTATAGTGACTATGAGTAAATTAATAGACCTCAAAACATTACTCATTGTACCCCGCTGTATATTTTTGGTCTGTAAGAATACAAGAATAATTGATGTAATGGTACAGGCATATGTTAAGCCTACTCTACTCCAATCCAAAACCATGCGATACTGAATGTACCTACTACTCTTGTTTCATTTCGCTCCCAATACGCCATATCTTGAAATTTTAGGCTGAATATAAATCCAATAATTTCCATAATAAATGGAGCAATATTCCAAGCATTTATTCTCACCATAATCGAATCCCCTTCCATTACACAGCAAATCCCTCTCGTTTGGAGAAAGGGGTTATCGGTTCTTACAATTTGTTTTTTTTAAGTAAGTAAAGCCCCGTTAAATTGGCTCCGAATCCAATGATAATTGCAACAATAAAGATTTTCGAGGAAACAACATGATTCGGAATCAACTTAGCAGTATTTGCCACGATTATTGCGAGGGTTCCTAATGATAATAAACCAATGAGATAGGTCCAACCTGTTTTCTTTACCATGCTACATGCACCTCCATTTTCCTAATTATACCATTCGGAAGAGGTAATTTGTTGGGGGTATTTGTTTGTATATCCTATACATGCTCGGTTAACATAACGTCTCATTATCGGTAGCAAGTTTTTCATAGCATCCTTGTTTTTACTAAATTTTTTGTCTCTATGTCTATCTTTCTCTTATACAAGATTTTATACATCATTGATATAGCGGGGATTCTAGGGATCTTCGCTATTCCTTTTTGCATAAAATCTTGTATGAAAAAGTAGTTAGACTAGTGTGTTTTACTCCGGTTCATTTCAAAATATAATTGAAAATGCATCTTTAAATTAAAAAAAGAAGGTGTTACCTTTATATATTAATACCTTCGAAATATTGTATAACAGATAATTTTATGCATTATTGATTAGCATTGCTTATTGTGCTAACGAATCAGGATAGTGTGGCGACCGACTAAATAGTTGCTTATCCTCAATTATTAGAAGGGAAGTTCTATCATTTCGCGAATTGATTAGACATAGACGAGTGCTATAATTTTCTATATCTACATAAAGAGGTGACTACGCATGAATCAAAGACCGTCAGAAGAAGAATACGCCGGGAACTCCGGCGAGTATATCCGTTTGGTGCCGGACGGTAACATCATCGACATTCTGCTTGCCCAGGAAAAGCAAATGATTGAGCTACTGGCATCGTTGACCGAAAGCCAGGCCGCATATCGGTATGCGGAAGGAAAATGGACGCTGAAAGAAGTCGTGGGCCACATTGCAGACGCGGAACGCGTCATGACCTACCGCCTGCTCCGGTTCGCAAGAGGGGACCAGACGTCTCTGACTGGTTTCGATCAGGAATTGTTCATGCCTCCTTTCGGAAGTTGGACAACCGAGCAATTGGCCGAAGACTACCGGGCCGTACGGCAATCAACGATCACATTGCTGCGCGGGCTACCGGCGGAGGCGTGGAACCGAAAGGGCACAGCCAACAACCTAAGCATTACGGTGCGCGCCCTCGCGTATGGCATCGCAGGACACGAACTTCATCACATGGGGGTCATCCGAAATCAGTACTTGAGTTAATCGTTTGCTGAGGCCTTTGGAATGGAACTAACACCTCTCATACAACTTTTAGATACCGTTCTTATTGGGGTTCCGCCCCACAACCATCAACTTAAGGATTTAGACTATTTTTGAAATTAAAAGCACGTTACTATTCTCTTATGTTAATGAGAAAGGGTGACGTGCTTTTTATGAATACGTACAAAAAACAAGAGTTATCTTTATTTGCCGAAGAGTTATATTGATTTTTCACATTTTGGGGTATTTGTTTTTCTTAGATTGATGGTGATGGGGGAATACTCTATAATGGTCAAATTAAAATTTAAAACAGTTATAGAGACTCCATTGCCGGGAAATATTATAACTATTAAGTTGTAAAAAGAACTGTAGTTTTTCATTGTTGAAAAAGTTATGGTCTTTTTTTATTGTAACAAAGATAGGATGCGAGGAAGTTTTTTTATATATCAAAAAAACTTGATGAAATAGTTGCATATAAAACTCAGCTGCGTATATACTATAAATATCAAAAAAACTTGATGAAGGGAGAGGAACCTACAGTGGCACAGGATTTTAAGTTATATGAGAAAAAGTTTAAAGCGTTGGCTGATCAAAAGCGTTTAGAGATTATGTATGAACTTTGCCAGCGAGGGCAGACGTGTGTATGTGATTTAACAGAGATTTTTGAAATGACGCAATCTAAGTTGTCATATCATTTAAAGATTTTATTAGATGCAGGTTTAATTATAAAAGAAACAAAAGGCACGTGGAGTTATTATGATTTAAATGATGCGGAAGTAAATAATTTATTATCAGAAGAATTGTGCTGTATTTTTAGAAAAACAGGTAAAGGTAGCTGTTGTTAAAATTTTAAACTATTAATCAAAAAAAATTGATTAATAACATATAAAGAGGAGGAATAAGCTATGAGATATGTTCACGTTGGTATAAATGTTACGGATTTAGAGAAGTCTATCGAATTCTACGAAAAGGTATTTGGTGTGTCACCAGTTAAGGTGAAAGTAGATTATGCAAAATTTTTATTAGAGACGCCCGGACTTAACTTCACGCTGAACGTAAGAGATGAAGTGAAGGGAAATCAGGTAAATCATTTCGGTTTCCAAGTGGATACTGCTGAAGAAATAACATTACATAAAGAAAGATTAGAAAAAGAAGGTTTCTTTGCGCGTGATGAGATGGATACGACTTGTTGCTATGCGGTCCAAGATAAGTTTTGGGTAACAGATCCTGATGGGAACGAGTGGGAATTCTTTTATACAAAAGCACAGAGTGATGTTCATAAAATTGAAGATCCATCTTGTTGCACGACTTCTAACGTAGTAGAAAAAAATTCTTGTTGTTAATAGGAGATGGAAAATAAAATGAACCGTTTATCTTTTCTAGATCGATATTTAACACTATGGATTTTTCTAGCGATGGCTGTTGGGATTGGTTTGGGGTTTGTGTTTCCTAGTGTAGTAGACGGACTAAATACATTACAAGTTGGAACAACGTCTATCCCGCTCGCTGTCGGTTTAATTGTCATGATGTATCCACCATTAGCGAAAGTTCGTTACGAGGAAATGGGCCGAGTATTTAAAGACGTAAAAGTGTTGGTTTTATCTTTAGTACAAAACTGGATTATTGGACCTGTACTTATGTTTGTTTTAGCAATTATTTTTCTTCCTGATAAGCCAGAATACATGGTTGGGCTCATTATGATTGGTTTAGCACGCTGCATTGCAATGGTGATTGTTTGGAACGATCTAGCAGATGGGGATAAAGAGTATGCAGCAGGTTTAGTGGCTTTTAACTCAGTATTCCAAATGTTATTCTTCTCCGTTTATGCATACGTGTTTGTAACAGTCATTCCAGAATGGTTAGGGATTGAAGGGGCTATTGTCGATATTACAATGGGAGAAGTAGCGAAATCAGTATTTATCTATTTGGGAATTCCTTTTATAGCAGGCATGTTGACACGTTTTGTACTCGTTAAGTTAAAAGGAAGACAGTGGTATGAAAAGGTGTTTATACCGAAGATTAGTCCACTTACATTACTTGCATTACTATTTACAATCATCGTTATGTTCTCTTTAAAAGGGGAAATGATTGTTAGCGTACCATTAGATGTAGTAAGAATAGCAATTCCGTTATTCATCTATTTTATTGTGATGTTTTTTGTTTCTTTCTTTATGGGAAGAAAAATTGGTGCAAACTATCCAGTGACAACAACGTTAGCATTTACAGCAGGTAGTAATAACTTTGAGTTAGCAATTGCTGTAGCAGTTGGTGTGTTTGGTATTCATTCAGGCGCAGCATTTGCAGCTGTTATCGGGCCATTAGTTGAAGTACCTGTCATGATTGCCCTTGTAAACGTCGCTTTTTGGTTTAAGCGTAAATATTTTAATAATCAACCAGTATAATTTAAAAACAAAGGCGGAAAACAACATGGAAAACAAAAAGACAATCTATTTCTTATGCACAGGAAATTCATGCCGAAGTCAAATGGCAGAAGCATGGGGCAAACAATATTTGGGAGATAAGTGGAATGTATATTCTGCAGGAATCGAAGCGCACGGAGTAAATCCAAATGCTATTAAAGCAATGAATGAAGTAAATATAGACATAACAAATCAAACATCGGATATAATTGATGCAAACATTTTAAATAGTGCTGATTTAGTCGTTACGCTTTGTAGTCATGCGGATTCTGTTTGTCCTTCGACACCTTCGCACGTTAACCGTATTCACTGGGGATTCGATGATCCAGCAGGAAAAGAGTGGTCTGAATTTCAACGTGTTCGCGATGAAATTGGAGAACGTATAAAGCGATTTTCTGAAACAGGGGAGTAAATAAAGGACAGGGCCAATCTTCTATTTTATAGAGGTTGGCTCTTTTTTATTATCTACTTCTTTGGTTGAAAACAACTATTAAAACGAATAGAGAATATTCTGTCATGGTGGTAAAGTTAGAATAGAGCAGTTTCAGGGGGGCATAAAATATGATTTCTGAATTAAACATGAATGATTTTTATAAATGTAACGGTTTAGTAAATGAAAAAGGTCAATTAGAAGTAAAGGCTGTAATTGCAGGGGTGAATCCTGGTCGTATATTTGTAGATAATATCTATTCTCCTAATTCAGGACTTATCTGGTTAGGGAATAACGATGGCTTCTTTTTTATAGGAAGTGCAGAAAATGAAAAGTTTAATAATGAAATGAATAGTTTTATTGATAATGTGATAGAACCTGAGGCCAGAAAGGCTGGACTAGATTGCTTTGAAGCAATTGGTAATCATTCAAAGTGGAATAAAGCAATCAAAAAAATATTTCAATATCGTAAATTAAAGAGTTGGAATCAAAGAGTGTATACGCTAAAGGAAGAGGATTATGAGGATAATCATGAACCTAAAATTGAACAAGGGTATACAGTGATAAAAATGAGTAAAGCTCTCTATGAAAATCAAGGGAATGTATTGAAGAATATTGAATTTTTACAATCAAAAATTTTAGAGTTTTGGTCCTCGCTTGATGAATTTTTTAACGAGGGAATAGGCTATTGTATAGTTTTTGACAACCTGATTGTAAGTGTATGTTTTTCAGGGTTCGTTTTTGAAAATATACATTGCATAGATATTGAAACGATAGAAGGTCACCAAGGTAGAAAATTAGCGCAAACGATAGCTCATAGTTTCGTAAAAGAGTGTTTGGAGAATAATATCATTCCATATTGGGACTGCATGGAATTAAATAAGCCTTCTGTGGCCGTTGTAGAAAATGTAGGTTTTACAAATGTGTTTAATTATGTAGGATATTATTTTCCTTTTGAGTAAATTAAGTGTATTTTACAAACCTATCATCAAAAGTTTTTACATGTAAGGAGAATAGGATGAAACAAATAATAAAAGACATATTAATAAACTACTTTAAAGAAATTCATTCACTAATAGTTGAAGAAAAATTACATAAGAACAGTTGGCATACAGATTTACACTATAAAATCATGGTGAATGGGAATCGGTATTCCGCAAGATTTATAAATAGCGATCGCACAATCAATCCAGCCTTTGGGACGTTATCAAATGAACAATTGAAAGAGCAAGTACGGTTTACGTATTATTTACGCGAACATGAAATTCCTTTTATGCAGATAAACAAGAATAGGGCAGGAGAGCCATTTACATTTGTCACTTGGAATGATGAACAGTATCGGTTTGTATTGTCTACTTGGATGGAAGGGGAACATGTTACTCATTGCACAGAAACGATGGCAGAAGTCTTTGGAAAGGAAGCAAGAAAGATACATGATATTTCTAGTACATTTCAAAGCTCGATTTTTCAAAAGAAATCTCATTTAGATGGATATGGTGAGTTTATAAAGTTGTTAGAAAATAAAGGTGGTACATGTAAGGAATTGCAGAGGTATATGAATCTAGCTAAGTATCATTTAGAATGCGCACATACGAATGGTTTGGAGTTTATTGTGCAAACAGATTTAAATCCTTTAAATGTCATATGGAACTCCAATCAATGTGTAAAAGGAATTATAGATTTAGAATCGATTGGATATGTAGATCGAATTGAAGGACTAGCCTTTTTAATAAAATGGTACTCTCGAACGAAAGGAATACAGTCGCATAAAGTATGTTCGAAAGTTGCTAGAGCATTTTTAAAAGGGTATCGAGCTAATAACATTTTAACTTCAAATGATTATAAAAGACTTTCTTCACTACTATGGTTATCCGGTAGTCTAAATTGGAACTTCGTTAAAAAGACGTTGAGTCTAATAGGTGACGAGAGTGCATTAGTAGAACATTTGAGAGTTTATAAAATAAGGGGAGAAAGACTGTTGTCATTGTTAATTTGTAGATAACATTTATTCTTCTAATTTGGGATTCAAAAAAGAAATCATGTGAGGTGTTTAAAAAATGAAAATACAAATTGTATTGTTTGACGGTTTTGGAGAGCTTGTCTCTTTTGCTCCTTTTGAAGTATTGAAAAGAGCGATAGAAGAAGGTGCTCCATTTACGGTTGAACTCGTATCAAGTGAACCAAAACAAGAAGTTACTACTTCATTTGGAGTTACGGTTAAACTACATGATTTTTTAAGGATGGATAATCGTCCAGATTTGTTAATTGTGCCTGGTGGTGGCTGGAATCATAAAGCTGAGCACGGGGCACGAAAGCAAGCTGAGCTTGGCACTTTAAATAAAATAATTAGAGAGATGCACAACGAAGGAACGATTGTTGCTGGAGTTTGTACTGGAGGTATGTTATTAGCTGCATCTGGTATATTGAATGATAAAAAGGCAACAATGCATCATTTGGCGCAGTGTGAAATTCGTACATATGGGGCAGAGCCTCTTCCATACAGAATTGTGGATCAAGGGAATGTTATTACTGCAAGAGGAGTTACTTCAGGACTTGATTTAGGACTTTGGATCACGGAAAGATTTGCAAGTCCCAAAATTGCAGCTGCTGTTGAATATAGAATGGAATATGAGCGGCGAGGTGTCGTTTGGAAGTGATTTGACTGTAATCATAGTTTTTTTACTGTAGAGTGTATTAGATATTGTAAAAGAGAAAGAGCTAACTCATACGAGCCGGCTCTTTCTTTTATGTATTCATTTTCTATGTTTAATAATTTGGCTGAATATAACCTAATTTTATTCCCTTCGTGACAGCTTCTAAAATGAGAGGAGTTCAACATAATGGACATAAACGTTGCTTATACATGTAAAGGAAGATGTCATAAAATGAATAAAGACTGCTAATTTTTGTGTACTTTTTTGATTATGTAGAAATAGGGGAGATGACATGAAAGACAATACGCCTAAGAAAATTTTATTTATTCAATCAGGCATTCCTTTTTATTATCCAATGATCGAAGAAGCAATTTTGAATAGTTTACAAAAGGTAAACAGTAATACAATTATGGTGAACCCAGAACGAGCGATAGAAACCGCATTAAAAATGAAACCGGATTTTATTTTGGTACTTGGTGGTTTAAACGAGGGAATTATTAGTGTCATGCCAGTACTAAAGAGTGCAGGTTTTACTACTGGACTTTGGCTGACAGATGATCCGTATTATACGGATGTAACACAACATCTTGTGCCGTACTATGATTACATATTTACGCAAGATTTAAATTGTATCAAGTTTTATAGAGGATTAGGATGTAAGAATGTATTTCATCTTCCGTTAGCAGCAAATCAAGATGTGTTTAAACCTTCTCAGGAAGAAGATACATATAAATATGATCTTAGTTTTATAGGTACAGCATTTGAAAATAGACTTACCTTTGTTGATTCTATTTCAGAGTATTTAGCAGAAAAAAATATAAAAATTGTGGGGTTCGGTTGGGAGAAGTTAAATAATTATGAAAGATTAAAGGATAAAATACAACTCTTGCCACTTGCGAAGTATGAGGATGCATTGCAATATTACGTAGCTACTAAAATTAATATAAATTTACACCGTTCACCAAATGATCAGGAATTGAATTGTAATGCAGCAAATATCCAAGCATATTCAGTAAATAATAGGACGTTTGAAATTAATGCTGTAGGCTCTTTTCAATTAACTGATATACGACCAGATGTAGCAAAGCATTACATACCAGGTGTTGAAATAGAAACTTTTTATAGTGCACCAGAGTTTATACAAAAAGCAGAGTATTATTTGGAACATGTACAAGAAAGAAAACAAATAGCAAGAAATGGACTGGATAGAACTTTGAAACATCACACATATGATAAACGTATATTACAACTATTAAACTATATTAATTTTATAGGCGTGAAGATGTAGTCTAATCATTAACTGAAATGATAAGTGTTTCGTGCTTTCAACTAGAGTTAACTCTCGTATTCTATAAAATCATTTACGAAAAAGGGATTTGGATAATTTTATTGAATCTATTTATACAGAAAAAATAATTTCGTATTCAAACTAATTTATATCTAATAATTAGAGGAGATTAAAAATGAATCACTTTTTTGTAGAATTTGGCGAATATAAAGCAAGTGTTTGTGAATGGGGAGATAAAAGTAATCCTCAAATCATTTGTTTTCATGGTTTAGGAAGTACAAAATTAAGTTTTATAGAAATAGCGGAACTTTTAAAAGAGAACTATCATATTGTATCGTTTGATCTACCTGGACATGGGAATACACCAAGTTTTGAGAAGGATGAAGATTACGGTGCATCTCATTTAACAAATTGGGTAGTAGCATTACTTGAGCAGATAGGAAAAGAAACATTTCATATATTAGCACATTCATGGGGAGCAAGCGTTGCGCTTCACTATGCAGCAGAATGTACAGAAAAAGTGAATAAAATGGTTTTGCTAGATGGTGGTTATCATCATGGTAAAATGAATGCAAATTATTTTGCGGAGCTATATAAAGGTGCGAAAGAAGGAGAGTGCCCACCGCGGTCATTAGAAGAAGAAATCACCCATTACGAAAAAGATTTTGATGAATATATTTTTGACAGTAAAGAAGCATTCATCCAATCAGAAAAAATGGTTTACAGTAGATGGTCACCATTAATAGAACGTGCGGTTTATGACTTAATGCGAGAAGAAGATAATAAAGTGAAATGGCATGCTAATGGCGATACCGCTAGAAGTATAATTAAGTTTCAATATACGGTGTATAAAACGTTGAAACTGCATAAAATTAAAAGCGATATTTTATTATTGTATTGTGATCTTCCAGATAATTATTTAGAAATAAGAGAATTACAGATTGCGGAATTTAAGAAGCATATTAATATTACGACTAAGCTTTATATAGATACAGGGCACCTAATGCATTGGGATAGACCAGAAGAGATTGCTGAGGATGTTTTAAATTGGTTCATATAAAGAAGGTCCGTTGTTCGAATTTAAGCAACGGATTTTCTTTTGAAAAACTTAATGTAGTTGTCATAGCCAGTTCCTTGTAAATAGAGATAATAAAGCTAGCTATAAGTTCAAACGGTTGTAAGCCTAATACCCAAAATTTCATGTATCTCAACTGTACCCCATATTAGAAAAAACGATATTTTGATGCAAAGTTATCGTGCGAGCAAGAACGATTTTTGGCTTTTTATTATCGGCAGGATTATTAATTAGTTATCTGTTTTAAATAAAAAATATTATTACGTGACTAAACCCCGATTTCTCAATTTTAATATGGAGAGATTGGGGTTTTATTTTTATAGCGTGTATTTTCCCTTTTAATCAAAAGCAAACTTTAAAAACAAATAAAAATATCAAGCATGTGAGCATCAAGAACGGAAGTGCATGGAATATACATTGTTAGCTTGATGGGGATGTGGCGCTACCCCTATGCCAATCAAGCTAACATTTTGAAATGCCTCAAAAACGAAAATTTCATCTTTTCATAGGTGTCCATGAGAGTTGAACTCATTTTTTCGTTTTGGGGTAATTTTGAATTCTTGAATTGATGGCAATATGGTGAGAACCTTTAATCGTAATCAGCATTATGATAATCGTTATTTAAGCTGGGCACTCTTCCATGGGGACGATATTCTATGTGAAAGGTATTATGTTATTACTTGTACTGAGGCTCTTCATGTTCAATTTGTTGAAGACGAGGATTTAAAGATTCAATAATTTCTTGAGTTTGTTGTGCTGCACCTGTATATAATTGTTTTGCTTGCTTGTTATCAGTATCAAGAACAAATCCTTCTAGGCATGCTTGAGCACTCTTTAATCCAGCGATAGTTTGTTTAAGTTTAGTACTTACTGTCATGTAGTATTCCTCCTTGTAAATGTACTTCAAAATATAGAGTGCCTATTTTGTTATCATCGTACGACTTCCAATTTTAGGGTTATGCGAATGAGAAATTTTATAGTTAATCATTCAAAGAAGGATTTTTTTAGCTAATAGATACATGGAATAGTTTTGTCCCAATAACAAAAACTAACAGAAATAAAACGATAATATATAAAGGAGATTAAATATGCTAAAAAAGATAGGAAGAATTTTCCGAGTATTCCTCTTTTTATTTATCGGTGGATGTTTAGTTCTGTTTGTTTGGGGTGAAATTGAAAGAACGATAGCCGAAAAAAATGGGATATTTAGCCAAAATTCTAGTCAATACCCTATGCGTCAAAGTGATATTACTTTGTATACAGATGGGAAACAGTTAAACAATCAACTATTCTCAGATATAGAGAAAGCAAAGCATTACGTGCATGTTAACTTTTTTTCTATTGCTGATGATAAAGTAAGCCATCAGTTTCTAGAGTTATTGCGGAAAAAAAGTCAAGAAGGTATAGAAGTATACTATGCTTTGGACAGGTTAGGTGGAATTTTACTAAAGAAAAAGGAAAGAGAATTATTAGTTAAAAAAGGAGTTCATTTTACATATTACAATAAACCTGCTTTCCCTTATCTTTTTTCTTCTTTGGATCATCGGAATCATCGTCGTATTTCAGTTATTGATGGAAAGGTTGGTTACATTGGTGGATTCAACATCGGAAAGAAGTATTTGGGAGAAAAAGAAAAACTTGGTTATTGGAGAGATTATCATCTTCAAATACGAGGAGAAGGAGTTCAAGATTTAGAACAACAATTTGTATTAGACTGGAAGAGAAACTCAGAGAAACCGATTCCGATACACAGTGCGGTAAAGGAAAAGGGAGCAACCTCGCAACGATTTACTACATATTATAGTGGAGAAAAACTTGGGCAAGATTATAAAATGCTGTTTCAACAAGCAAAAGAATCCATTATTATATTAACACCTTATTTTATACCAAAAGACAGAACTATTTGGAACGCATTAGTAGATGCAAGAAAGAGGGGAGTCCGTGTCAAAATTCTATTCTCACCTCATTCGGATGCACTATTAGTTAAAGAAGCAGCATATCCATATATCCGAAAAGCATTAAAACAGGGGATGGAAGTATATGGTTACAAAAATGGGGTGTTACACGGTAAAGTATTTTTGATTGATGAAAAAGTATTGATGGTTGGGACCGTGAATTTTGATTCACGCTCGTTTCATTTAAATGAAGAAATGAACTGTTATATTCATGACCCCATCTATATTTCGAGAATAAAACCAGTGATTAATGCAGACTTACAAAATTCAAAGCAAGTAACATCCTCTGACGTCAACCAATTATCTATAAAAGAAAAAATAAAAGAAAAGGTTGCAAAAATATTTGAGTATTATTTGTAAAGACAATGTATTTTTATACTTGGATAACAGGGGTTATATGCTTAGTGATTTTACGTATTCTCCATGGAATCAGCTGGGCAGTTGCTACAAGTTCGATAGAAAAGGCTGTGATTGATGTATCCCACGATCTCGTCGTGGAGAAGCAATGGCATGGCTTTAGGACCAGCATTAGATCTTTGGGTAATAAAATCATTTTCATTCCATTATCTATTTCTTCTATGTACAGGATTAGCACTTGTTGCATTCATACTTGTACTTGGTACAAAAATACCATCAATTCAACATGTATCAAAAAACGCTAAGCAAAAATACAATAAGCTGCCCATATGGACAGCTTATTTACATAATTTTCGTTACAGGTAGTTCATTATTTATAAGTTAAACTCATTTATTTTTTACTCTCTTTACTTGACTTTGTTATGGAAGAAAAAGTATAAATTACAAGGGCTAACCAAATAAAGGTAAAAGCTATAAAATGAGCTTTTGTTAACGTTTCATTATAAAGAAAAACACCGGCTATTAGTGACAGAGTTGGTGAAATATATTGGAGAATACCAAGCATAGATAATGAAACTTTTTTAGCACTCTTTGTAAATAATAAAAGTGGTAGAGCTGTTACTATGCCACTCCCTATTAATAATAAACTGGTTGAAACAGAATTGAAAAATTGTATTTGAGATTGAAACATCAAGTAAGTCAAATATACTAACGCAATAGGCGAAATTACCATCGTTTCAAGTGTTAATCCAATGACTGAATCTGTTTTAATCATTTTTTTGGCTAAACCATAAAATCCAAAGGTAAGCGCCAAACTAAGAGAAATCCAAGGAATCACACCATAATGGAACGTTAGTGTTAATACACCAATGCCTGCTAATATAAATGCAAGAATTTGAGAACCACTTAACTTTTCTTTTAATGCGATTACACCGATTAACATACTTGTTAAAGGATTAATGTATTGACCAAGACTTGCTTCTAATATTTTTCCATTAAGCACTGCCCACATAAAGATGCCCCAGTTTGAACTAATCAGTACAGAAGCAATAATAAGTGACCAAACTAATTTTGGATTTTTAACAATTTCTTTCATGAATTCAACATATGTAGACCATTTCTTCATGAAAAATAAAAGTACAAGCATAAAAATAAAGGACCAAAAGACTCGTTGTGCTAGAATTTCTCCTGAAGATACGTGTTGAATAAGCTTCCAGTAAATTGGAGTAATACCCCACATAATATAAGAAAGTACTGCAAACACAATGCCATCTTTTTCATTATTTAATTTCATTCTGAGCCTTTTTCCTAAATATTTAAGTGTTAAATTACCTAGTTTGTTTTAAATAACTATTAGTAGTAGGGTAGTAGGGAAAGTAGTGGTGTAATCCACTTTTTCTTTTTCTATAACTCTATTCATTTTTATACATTCCTATCCTGGCATGGTTTTTGGGTTACTGGATTAGCAGAAAAACTGTATAAAATCTAGTATACTCTTAGCCTGTTTTTTTCTGAAATGCTGGCGGTACCCTGGTTTTAAGTTAAAAAATCCCCGGAAATAAACCTTTTATAAATATGATTATTTTATTTCGAGGGGCTCCTTATAAATCTTAGCTATATATTTTACGAAATCAATGACGGGATAGTGTATGAGTGAACGGTGCTGTGTAAAACGGATCCCTTTTTTTTCCATTGATAGGAAGAACCGTGAAAAAAATTCTCTCCTTTTACCCTGTGACTAAATATAATTTCTATTTTTTCTCTACGTTGTTTTTCCTTCATATGCGCTTCCGTTGACTGCATGTTTATCGCCTCGTCCCTTTTTGTTGTATACTGTTTCACAAAATTTGGTCTAACTCATCATAGCCAATGTGCATTAAGCTTGTTGGGAATTGTCGTTTAAGGCTATCTCATCAACTGTATTTTTTTCAAGCGCTTAATCTAATATATTGGATTATAATCTTACGTCTAAATAAGTTGATAGTGTATATAAAACACTATCAATCTTTATTATAAAACGATTCTTTATAGGCATGCACCTTTTTACACTCACCAAAATTTACAACATGACGAGTATCTTTATCCATGAATGTTATTCTGTATTTACTGAGGTTAGTTTTTTATTTTGACTAACTAACATATTGTATGCCTCAATATCTATTTTATAAAAAAGAAAATAGATGTAACGGTCCCTCTTTTGATAAAAAAATTCTATGAAAATATAGCGCTCTTAAAGAGTTTTGTTACAAGTTTGTTATGTTTGATTTAAAAAAAGGAAAGTAATATTTATTTGTAGAAAATTTTTAAGGATAAAAATAAGATGAATATCCATGGTAAGAAAAGGGGGCACTTATATGCTAACAAATGATTTAGATTTCCGATTAGAACCACGTTTAAAAGAACTGTATGAACAACATAAAATAAGAGCGCAGAAGATAGACTGGGGTTATCATGAGTTTTTACCATGGGATAAGGGAATGGATTTTAAAAGAGTTCCTTGGGATGAAAGTCAAGTTACTCTCCCTTCTGGTGTAATTACGGCCATTGAAACAGCTTTATTAACAGAAGTGAATTTACCGTGGTTTACAACGTATTTATCTGCGACTTTTAAAGGTTCCCTTTCTGTTATTACAGACTTTATTCATACTTGGACCTCAGAAGAGGATCAACATTCGAATTTATTAGAGACATATTTACTACTCACTCGAAGTGTAAACCCTAAACGTATACATGAATTAAGAAAATCAGTCGTTGAGTGTGGATTTGAGCCTGATTTTCATACACCAATCGAAGCCATGACGTATACGACGCTACAAGAACTTGCAACAATGGTGTTTTACAGTAATGTAGCTAAGGTGGCAAGTAAGCATGATCCAGATCTTGCTACATTATTACGCCGTCTTGCAAAAGATGAAACACTTCATTATGCGTTTTATCGAGACGTTATTCGAACACATTTAGAATTGGAACCAAATTATTGCTACCATATTGCCAATGTGATTAGGAATTTTAAAATGCCAGGTGCCGTCATGCCTGATTTTGAAAATAGAATGGCTGTGATTGCAAAAGAAGCAAACTATGGACCACTACAATATTTTGATCAAGTACTTGATGTAGTGGTTGAGTATTGGGGGTTAAAAGACTTACGACCAATTGCCCCTCTAGCAGAAAAAGCAAGAATTGAGATTTTGGAGTATCATATAAGATTGAAAAAAATACGGGATCGATTTGGCCGTTTTCAAGGAAAAACTGATCTATGTTAATGAGTAGAGATTTCAGTATATACGCGTGGGAATTCCCTTTTCTTTTATTTGAAATCTAGAACGCTCTCTATTATTTTGCGGCTGTTTTACTTAATTTAACTTCCGAAGAAAAAAGTGATTGACACCAAAAAAAACTCATGATATTATTAAATATTTGATAAAAAATAACATATGTGTTAAGCTTGAGAAGGTTACCACATATGGAGGTGGGTTATATGTTTCAAATTGGCGATAACATTGTTTATCCAATGCACGGAGCAGGTATAATTGAAGCCATAGAAGAAAAAGAGTTCTCAGGGAAAAAGCAACTTTATTATGTCATAAAAATGTCCATTAGTAATATGCAAATCATGATTCCTAAGGGCAAAATATTGAGTTCGAATATACGCCCAGTTATTGATATACTTACATTAACGCGCATTATACACATTTTTCAGCATGGAGAATCAGGTGAATTAATGCCGTGGAAACAAAGGCATAAAGTAAACACAGATAAAATAAAAACGGGTGAAATACAAGAAGGTGCTGAAGTTATACGTGATTTAATCCGTATAAAGAAGGAAAAAGCACTGAATACAAGCGAAAAAAAATTGTTGGATGATGCATATAAATTTTTGGTCAGTGAGCTAGAATTAATTAAAGGAATCACTGAAAAACAAATAAAAAGTTTCTGTTGAGATTTATTATAAATACTGTATGACATCCCTTGGAAATATCCTGAATTTTCTGGGTATACGATGATTATTAAAAGGAAAGTATTTCAAAGATATTCAATTTCTTCAACTCACTTTTAGAGTAGATACCTCTTTTGTTATTACTTCAATCTAATCCATTTTTATTTTTAAATTTCTTTTACGAACGTTTGAAGTTTCATCAAATAACTCGATTAAATAGTCACTTGATTTTTACAATCCTGATTCACACTGGCACGGACAAGGAGCCGTAAGGATGAAAGAGAGGTAGGGCTTTCATTGTTTTAGGTAATATACTATCTAAGTCATTATTTCTAGAAGAAAAAACAATCAATCTCACCGCTATCTTTTAGAGTTCCTTACATCTACTGAGACAGTGAATAGTAATTGTTTATCTTCTTTACGTAAAATTGATAAACGAACTGGTAACACCATATGGTCAACTACAAAAAATTGGTTTCCAGACCAGGAAACCAATTTAAATTTTATTTACATACCAATAGTAAATTAAGCAGTAAGAAGGAGTACACACATGAAAAAAATGTTAACAAAAGAATTAAATAATGAATTAAAGAAGCGAGAAGGGATCATCTCTATTACAGTTGAGTCTTATGAAAAAATCGAAGTTGGTGGAATTCGTGTAGATGGACCAGCTATTATTCTAATTAATCAAGAATAGGTAAAAATAGTTGCATACAAGGAGAAAAGGATCGGCCTTTAAGAGAAAGGGGATCCTTTTTGCTTGTTGCAGCTAATATGGGATATACATAACTTTTATCTGATGTGTTGGGATTAGAAGGAAGGAGAGGGTCGGGATTATCATGGTGGAGAGCTTAGTATTGGTAGGATTTCTTTTTACGTTATATAAATTAGTTGATAAAAAACAAACTAATTATTTAAAACGATAGATTGTTTCCTTTTTAAGGGCTAGATTTATTTGAGAGTGAAATGGATTATTTAAAGGAGGAATTTAGATGGATGCAAGGAAAGAACGCATAAAATACGAGAAGATGTCAAAGAATTATGATCGTATTTATTTAGTTTCGTTTATCCTATTAATTGTACTTGTTTGTAGTAGTGTGATTATCATAGGAGCTACAGGGGGAAAATATGGAGTGTTTTTATTGTTAGCAATTTTACTTAACGCACGTATTACGAAAGAATCTCAAAAAAAGTATGAGTACTATTCTAATAAAGGGCGTATTTAAAATGATACATATCCTGAAAGGAACAACCTAGATGTACATTCAAAATATCCCTATATCATCACCTATTAACTAGTAAAAGTAACTTTATATAAATAATTTTTTAGCAATTTAGGAATAGGAACCGTATCTTATTAAAATGTTATTTCCGTTCATATAATGAATTATCCTTCTAGCATATTTATAAGATTTACATCATATATTAGGAGAAAGAATGCGAGTTAGAAAGGAGTCTTATAGAATGAGTTATTTGGAGGGAAATGACTTTAGTAAACAAAATATGGTAAGTGTGCCTAACCCCTATGTATATCAGACATTACAATCAGTAATTGGTAAACATGTGGTTATTGAAACTGTAAGAGGAAATATAAGAGGTAAATTAAAGGATGTGAAACCCGATCATTTGCTCATTGAAGATACGGCGCCATATATTGTACGCATTCAACAAATTGTATGGATTATGCCAAAACAATAATCAAATTACATGTGATTTGATTTATAACAGATTAGCGTCATAGAGCATCAAATAAAAACACAGGGTTTTATCTCTGTGTTTCTTCAAATTTTCGTTTTTGGATATATGCTTGAGCATGGATAATTTCTTTCTGAAGTTCTTTGAATTCTTTCGTAGATCCAGATTCAATCCTCATGTACGTAGTAACTAGACTAATCATCATATCCAACTTCTCTACTATATTTTGAATGACCTGTTCAGATTGCTCTTTTTTAGGGTGTTGTATTGCTATTAAAGCATTTTCTATATAATTGTTCTTTCGTTGCTGGATATCATAAATAAACTGTTTTGTGTTTGAGTTCATTTGTTATTCCTCCGTTTTGGATATACTTCTATTCTATCATATTTGAATGGAAAATATTAGATTACCTAAATTCACACCTGTCTCGGTGTTAAGGTATTCATAATGTGTTCTAAATCAACTTTGATGTACTGAGACTGTTTTTTTTACTGTTCCACTTCGAAAGTATTCAGGAAACTCATTTTTGATATACACCATATTATTTAGTTTAAGTCGCGATATATAATAAACGCCTCGTTGGTCCATTTGATCTAAATCTTCCAGTGAATAATAGCATAAATCCCGAATACATAAATCGCCAGGTCGTAATGTTGCTAAACATTCTGTTCCAAAGGTCTTATCATTGTTCTTACCTGATTCAACTTAAAAATTTAAAACCTGTCCACTATGTAAATCATATTCTAATTGAATCTTTATACCTGCTGTTTGTGCACAACCACCTGATCCAGGATACACACTAGCTAAATGTTTTGGTACTTGAAAAATCGTCGCATCTAAAATACGAATCCGTTGAAAATAGGTAATTGAAGAGCTTGGAATCACTGATGTTTCACAAATTTTATTTTTTAATAATATAGAGAAGATATGTTTTAAAAAGCAAACATCCTTATTATTGAAGCGTTTATTTAGTCCTTCTGGACTCATAAGAGTTCCTGTAACAGCATGAAGTTGACTACACAGTCGAACTAAGGAATCACTCGCTACACGTTGACTAATCCACACACAAATAATAGCTAAATCATGTCCTGAAAATTTACGCTTTCTTTGTACAAAAGCTAGTTCTCTAGCGAGTTTTTCTAAAAATGATGGGGTAAGATGTTGATGTAATTCTTCAGCAAATAATTGTAGCTCGCTTCGAATTGAAAGATTCATAAAAATCTCATCCTTTCTAATAATCAAGCTTGTTTAGAAAGAATAACGTTTTTTTATACCTGAGGATAGTGAAAACTTTGAGTTTTCCTTACAAATATCGTGAATTCATTTCGAATTCGCGCAGTTTTCTGTTAATTTAAAGAGATAAACTTGGATATATATGCTAATATCAGGGAGGGATTGTAAAGAAAACTAAAAAACTGGAGGTAATTATGAAAACTTTCATATATATGGTGAGACACGGGGATTCACCGAAATTCGGAAAAGAAGAGATAAGAGGATTAACTGAAAAAGGAAAATTAGATGTTCAACGAATAACAGATGTATTACAAGGTGAGGGAATCGACGTTGTTATCTCGAGTCCATACAATCGCTCAATTCTAACTGTTCAGCAGTTAGCGAAGCAAATAGGACAAGAAGTTATAGTATTTGAGGACTTAAAAGAGAGAATTTTTATTGCTGAAGAGGAACGAATGTCGGATAAAGAATTATTCCCTTTGATAGAAAAATCATTCATAGACCCCGACTTTGCTTTAACGGGAGGAGAGTCGAATGTCGACTGTCAGAAACGTGCTATAAAAGTTTTAAAAGAATTATTAAACACCTATCGAGGACAGAAAGTAGTATTAGGCACTCATGGAGCTGTAATGACTTTGATGATGGGGTATTATGACAGTAAGTATGATTTGAATTTTTTACTACAGACATCAAAACCAGATATATATAGAATGGAATTCAATGGGCAGGAATTGGTGGAAGTTAAAAGATTGTGGGAAATTTCATAGATTGACTTTATTCATCCATAGCTTACCTAAATGACGTGTATTATAAGAAAAAGGGTTACTGCGGTAACCCTTTTTCTTATGGCATTGATTTCAACAATATAAAAATTCGTTTTCTTAGCGTACAAAACTCACGTTTTGTTCTTGCTATCTCGAGGTGAAATGGGAGGGAATGTTTTTGGGCAGAATATTTTTAAAGTTATTTTTTAAATCAATCCTATTTGTTTTCTTATGCGGTATTGTTGTTTTTTCTATATTTCAGATTATTTTTGTCTGGAGTGTTTCGACAGGATTAGGGAGAGATGATATAGTCGGATTTTCTGATAATAAGTATGTAATTGGTCGTCCGCCTGTTAGCTATAATTTATATAAAAAAGATAGTGGGGAAACTATATTAGATAATGTTATTGGTTATAAAAAAGGGAAAACTAAAAGCTATATTCGGAATGAAATTGAATTTGTAGTGATAAATGAGACAAAGGGTAGCTATGAATTGTATAAAATAGAAAAGGCTTCAGAAAAAGATATAGAACGGCTGAAAGAAATGAAGAAATTAGAATAAAAGAGACTATCTGAAAGGTAAAAATGTACACTTGTTATTGTTAGATCTAAAAAATGGTTTAGACTGATAACTGGGTTTTATTTTATGAAAAGAATTATTATTAAAATAAAGCATTAGGGGTTCAGTCCCATACCCTCAAGCTAATATTTTGAAGTGTCCTCAAAACGAAAATTTTCTTCGTTTTGGGGAACTACCAATTTCTTAAGTTGGGCATGGGGTATCGCCAGCATTTGGGAAAAAATCAAGCTAAGCAAAAATAAAATAAGCCATCCGTTTGGACAGCTCATTTACATAATTCTCGTTAGCGGGAGTTATCAATAATTTATATATGATAAAACTCTTAATTTAGTAATTTGCGTAGTACAAGCCGTAACCAAATCTATTAATCTGACATACCATATGAAGGTAACTTTAAATCGATAAAAAAGTTGCAAAGGAGGTGAATATAAAGTGGCATCATTTGAAATTGGAGCAAGATCTCTTTTCAATTTTCGAAACCAACGTTTTTTCTTATTAGTTGAAGATGAAATTACAATTCCAGATAAAGGTGTAGAAATTGATCCAGTTAATATCTACGAAATTGACGAGCAAACTTTCAATCTTATTAGAGATGAAGGTGATACACCTGTAATTGTACCAAGTGATGAATTTCCAACTGTACCACCTGGATTTAAATTAGAACGAAAATGTATTTTTACAGTCGATAATGCATACTTTGTAATCTATGATTTAGAAGATGGAACTGATAACAACGTCCTATTAAGAATCAGTGCAGCTTTATTTAACTCATTGAAAAATTCCGGTGTTCGTGAATGTGTACCTCAAAATTTCATTTGAGAACATAATTTGATTAAACCTCAAATGGAATACCCTTTGAACTATTTAACCCTTAGTAGAAAACTACGAGGAATTAAATTGTTATGTAAAAAGTTTTTTTAATTATTAGCAGTTTTTGGCGGTTCGGCAGGTACAATTGCTAGTCCAAGTCGAGCAACCTAAGAAAAGCAAATACCCCAAAACGAGAAAATTAGCATATCCAGGTGAAAATGTACAATTTTTTTGTTTTGGGGGTATTATGAAATTCTTAAGTTGATGGGCATGCAACTGTACCCCATATTAGAAAAAACGATATTTTGATGCAAAGTTATCGTGCAAGCAAGAGCATTACAGTTCTATCACCAATTCATTTTTTGATATAATAGATGTGACGCAGGAAATAGATAGAAAGATACTGCTAGTAATTTATACTTAAAATGTAGGGAGCTTGAACAGAGTTATGGGGACAGAAAAAGAAATTAGTTCCGCTAAATTAATATGGAAGATGACGCGCCCGCATACGTTAACGGCGACGTTTTCTCCTGTAATTTTAGGAACAGTGGCATCACTTTATGTTGCCAAAATTGATTGGCTGTTATTTATTGCGATGATGGCTGCATGTTTAGCATTGCAAATAGCAACGAACTTATTTAATGAGTACTATGATTTTAAACGTGGATTAGACACTGCTGAATCCGTTGGAATTGGTGGCGGAATTGTCCGTCATGGATTGAAGCCAAAAAATGTTTTAACAGTTGCGCTTTTATTGTATGTAGTAGCAGCATTAATTGGCATTTATATTTGTATGAATAGTAGCTGGTGGTTAGTCGTAATCGGTTTAATTGGAATGGCGGTTGGCTATTTATATACAGGTGGTCCATTACCAATTGCGTATACTCCGTTTGGAGAATTAGTTTCTGGATTGTTAATGGGGACATGTTTTGTACTTATTGCTTTCTTTATTCAAACGAATACGATAACGATTGAAAGTGTATTGATTTCCATTCCAATTGGAATTTTAGTCGGTGCAATCAACATGTCAAATAACATCCGAGATATTGAAGAAGATATTAAAGGTGGAAGAAAGACATTAGTAATCCTCCTTGGGAGAGAGAAAGCTGTAGTAACACTAGCTGTAGCCTTTTTCGTTGCTTATTTATGGATCGCGGTAATTGTATTAATGGGTTATATAAGCCCTTGGGCATTAGTTATGTTCCTAGGTTTGAGAAAGCCAATCTCTGCTATTCAAAGCTTCCAAAAAGGGGCAAAGGATCCCGGGTATATGCGCATCGCAATGAAATCAACAGCGATGACAAATACAATTTTCGGCTTCTTATTATCAGCAGGATTATTAATTAGTTACTGGTTTTAAATAAAAAATATTGTTAAATAACTTAACCCCAATCTCTCCATATTAAAATTGAGAAATTGGGGTTTTTATTTTGCTTATGTTTAACGTTAAGAACATTTTCATTTGAAATGAAAATACCAATAAATTGCAACTTCATCATTTGTCATATCCAAACCTTTATAAACAAGAAAATCAAACCCACCAATTACAAATCCGCATTTTTCATAAAATTTACATGCTGTAACATTATTATTTTGCGTTTCAAGCATGATCCCGGGCATGTTGCTTTCTTTTGCCCATTGCTTTGCTTGATCAACTAATCTTTTACCAACTCCGAGTGTACGATATTTTTTATCCACCGTTATATCTTCTATGTAAGCATAGTGATTCCAATTTTTTTTCAATACTATGAATCCGATGATTTGGTTATGTAACAGTGCTATGTAAATTACTTGATTAGGCTTATTTATATACTCATTGTACGCCAGTTCTTCATTATCATTTTGTAAATAACTTTTTTCATAACTCGGAACGTCTTCTATTGTATATTCTATGCGTCTATTTACTTTTGAAAGAGAAAGAATTAACCGAGCATTCACTATAAAACTGTCATCAATCTCTGGGAAATTGTCTAAATCATTTGTTTTTAACTCTCTAATTAAAAGGCTCATCGTGATACCTCCAAATAATAGTATTTCTCCTGGTTCTTTATGTAAATCAAATTCATTCCAATTACAAAATTATAATAGCATTTCAATTGTAAGACTATCTCTGCATTTTATCTTTATATCGTCATGCTATTATCTTGATATAACTATGTTGTATGTAGTAGTGACGGAAATAGTGAAAGATTGCTAATTGGTTAATATATAAAATGAACTATTTCTTCCTAACAATAAAATAAATCGGGAGAAGATAAAAGATGCAAAGAACAATTTTAATCGTAGAAGATGAAGATATTTTACGTGAGATTATGAAGGATTATCTATTAAACGAAGGGTATAACGTCTTAGAGGCGATTGATGGGAAAGAAGCGTTATCTATATTTGAAGAGTATGAGGTGCATTTAATTATTTTAGATATTATGTTACCGGAATTAGATGGTTGGGCGGTATGTCGGCGAATTCGAAAGAAATCTAATGTACCTATTATTATGTTAACGGCTCGGGTAGATGAGGATGATACTTTACTCGGATTTGAACTAGGAGCAGATGATTATGTTACAAAGCCATATAGTCCTCCTATTTTATTAGCAAGAGCAAAACGATTAATGGAAAGCCGATATTCTTCCGCTGTTAAAGTATTAACTGCAGACACATTAACGAGTGGTGGTATCCATGTACATTTTCCTTCTCGTACAGTAACCATAGATGGGGAAGACATAAGTTTGACGCATACAGAATTTGAAATATTAACGTATTTTATGCAAAATCAAGGAATTGTAATTTCAAGAGAACAACTAATCAATAAAATTTGGGGTTATGAATTTGCCGGGGATGATCGCACTATTAATAGTCATATTCGTAATTTGCGTCATAAATTAGGACAAAAAGCAGCTTGTATTGTAACTGTTGTACGAGCTGGTTATAAATTTGAGGGACAAGTATGAAAAAAGGAATTGTATTAAAGTTATTTATTTTAACAACAGCATTATGCACACTTATTTTAGTAACTATTTTTATCGGACAAACTATATTTTTTAAACAATACTACGCAAATCGAAAAGTGAATGATATTAAAACAAATATTCAATCCTTTGAAAAAGCATATGTAAAAGCTGGAGATGATGCGAAAGCGATTCAAGAATTGGAACAAAATTTCTATCAAGAGAATGCGACATGGATTACAACGTTAGATCGTGTAGGAAATATAAAATATGCAAATGATTTTTCTGTAGAAATTCAATTAGACCCTAACGAAGATAAGAGATTCTCTGAACGTTCCATTCATATACCGTTGTATAGTTTTATCAATTTAGAAGATATACAAAGGATGAAATATAGTTTAGAACAAGGGAGTCATATTATTATCGACGGAGTACAGAAGGGGGATATAGTAGTCCCTGCGATGTTAACGATAAAAGAGAAGAATGTTGGGCTGGAGAACAAGCAACTGTCAGAAAGGTTGTATGGGCCAAAAGCCGCATCTTCAAAAGAAAGTTCACAATTATATTTAGCAGGAAGCATTCAGAATGTACAATTACCGGAGGGGACTGTAGGAACGAACTTTATATATGGAAATCGTGTGCTTATAGATAGAATAAAGCAATTTCAGGTGGATTTATTATTGGATCAAAAATTTAATGAGGTTACTTCTACAGAAATATTGGATTACGAAGAAAATGATATTAAATATAAACTTTTAATCAAGCCAACAATAGATGCAGAGGGTAAGACAAACTATATTTTTGCTATGACATCATTGCAACCAGTTGATGAAGCGGTGCAAATGATTAAGGATTATTATGTATATTTAATTATCTTTGTACTGATTTTAATTGTTTTGATATCGTTCTATTACTCAAAAAAAATCGCCAAACCACTATTACAAATAAATGATACTACAAAAAAAATTGCGGGTTTAGATTTCTCAGAGACGATACCTATTACGACAAAGGATGAAATAGGTGATTTATCACAAAATATTAATACTCTTTCTAAAGCTTTGCATTTGTATATTCATCAATTACAGCAAGATATAGAGAAAGAAAAGCAATTAGAAAATACACGTAAAGAATTTATCGCGGGTGTTTCACATGAGTTAAAAACACCTTTAAGTATTATGAAGAGCTGTATTTCAATTTTGGAGGATGGCGTTGCTAGTAATAAAAAGGATTATTACTTTAAAGCAATGTCAAAAGAAGTAGATAAAATGGATATGCTCATTATTGATATGCTGGAGTTAGCAAAATTCGAATCTGGTACGTATAAAATGGAGATGGATGTCTTCCATATTGATGAGATGATTGATTATATATGTGAGCAATTAACTTCGGATATAACAGCTAAGCAATTATATGTTCATAAACAATTTTCTAAAATTGAAGTTGTTGCAAACCCAAATCGCATAGAACAAGTTATAACGAACTTTATTACGAATGCGATTCGTTACACACCAGAACAGGAGAATATTATTATTTCTACAATAGAAGAGAATGAACGTGTAAAAGTATGTATAGAAAATAAAGGGGCTCATATCGTGCCAGAACATTTAGAAAAAATATGGGATCGTTTTTATCGAGGAGATACGTCTCGTCAACGTTCAAAAGGTGGAACAGGATTGGGCCTTGCTATTTCAAAGAATATATTGGAGCTGCATGACGCGGAGTATGGTGTTTCGAATACAGAAGATGGAGTATTATTTTATTTCTATTTAAATAAAAACGTGTAGAATTTCTGTTCTACACGTTTTTATCATTTTCAAACAAAATCGACATTATCTGCATTTTATCTTTATCAGTATTTATTACTATTTTCATTAGAAACGGAATGAAAAGCTGATAAGGAGATTGTTAAAATGAAAAAAAGAGCGATATTGCTTTTATTTATAATATTAATAATGGGCACAGGAGTTAGTTTCATACATGCTAAGGGGCATAAAAATATATCACAAGAGGATTTACGATTAAAAGGAAAAACTATTGTAATTGATCCGGGGCACGGTGGAGGAGATAGAGGGACGAAAGGAAAGAAATTTGGAACGATTGAAAAAGAACTCAATTTAAAAGTAGCACAAAATATAAAGAAAGAATTAGAAGAAAGAACGGATGCTAAAGTTATATTAACACGTGAAAAAGATACGAGTTTACTTCCAGAAACAAAGCAAAAGGAAGAGTTGCAAGCTCGTGTCAAAGTAGCGAAAGACCATGCGGCGGATCTTTATATTAGCGTCCATCATGATGCTTTTGAGGATACGAATGTACAGGGAATAACAACTCATTATGGATCTAATAAAAGGAAAGATAAAAAGTTAGCTAAGATCGTACAAGAAGCTATTTTTGATCAAAATATAGACAGCCGAGATCGAGGTGTTCATGGAAGTGATTTTCTTGTCTTACGAGAAAATCCTTCTCCGTCTATTTTAATTGAATTAGGATTTACATCTAATGCGAGTGATGAAAAAAGAATGAATTTAGAAGAATTCCAGGCGAAATCGCAACAAGGTATTGTGGATGGCATTATTAATTATTTTACGATGTAATAAAATAGGCAAATAGAAAAATACTATTCTTTCTAAATCTTAATTAGGAAGAGTAGTATTTTTTATTTTGGGTGTATATCCAGTTTTCAAATTAGAAACAAATGTTTTCTAAAGAGTGGATGCGATACGCTATTCTTTAACTGATTTCGACATTATCTGCATTTTATCTTTATCCATCTCTATTAATCTATTTATTGTAAACACCGGTTGAAACTAACGATTCAGTCGAATAAAGGCTCAGCCTTATAAATAATGAATATGAAAATTAATAGGGAAAGGATCGAAAAATAATGAAAGAATCGCAAAGTAAGAAAAAAACAAGTGTAGTAACGAAGGCAATCATATCTTTAGGAGTTGTTTTAGCGACGACCTTTTTCACATTCTTCATAATTGGAAATTGGAACTCTACCCCAGCGAAGGGAGTAGCTAATGAAAGTAGTAAACAAGTTAATACGCAACAAGAAGAAAAGAAAAAAGAAACACCACCAGCAAAACAGAAAAGACCTGATGGAAAACCGGTAGGAAAGGTTGTGTATTTAACATTCGATGACGGTCCTAGCGAATTAACTGGAAAATTTTTAGATGTACTAAAAGAGCAAAATGTTGCTTCGACATTTTTTATGCAAGGTAGCAATTTACAAAATACAGGTTTTCAGGAAAACGTAAAACGAGCAGTAAAAGAAGGACATTATATTGGTGCTCATAGTATGACACATAATAGTGATAAGCTATACAAAAAAGGACAATTTGTATCGGAGATGAAAGAAACGTTAGCTCTTATCCATAATATTACGGGTACAACGCCTAAACTAGTTCGTCCGCCATATGGATCTGCACCAGGATTAAAGGGTGAGGAAATTCGTAATCAAATTGTAGAACCAGCAATAAAAGTTTGGGATTGGACAATAGACTCAAATGATTGGAAATTAAAAGATAATCCAACTCAGATTATCGATAATGTAAAGAAACAGACAACAGAAGAAGTAGAAGTTGTTTTAATGCATGAAAAGGCGCAAACATTACAAGCTCTTCCTGAAATTATTAAATTTTATAAAGAGAAAGGGTATGAATTTGGGGTATATAATGATGAGGATCATTTTCGTCTAAACTTCCAAAAAGATCAACGTCTATAGTATAAACATAGTTATTTTAAAAGGTGTTTTTATTACTAAATCAATAATTAAGCCAAAAGTCGATTTCCTATACGATAAAGAAATCGGCTTTTTTTATAAAGTTGACTTTTTTATCAAAAGGGTTTATTCTACTTGTGCAAGTAACAACTTGCATTCGGGTTTGGATAAAGATTATGTGAAAGTTGGATGAAACGTGAATGAAATGACAAATACATCAGAACGTATTATTGAGGCTTTTTTAGAACTATTTCGCACTCATGGCTATAAGGGAACGACTACACGCTCGATTTCGGAATTAGCGGGCGTAAACGAAGTAACAATCTTTCGGAATTTCGGGAGCAAAAAGAATATTATGGAAAAAGCCGTCGAATCTTTATCGCATGATATGGAATTGAATAAATTAATGCCTGGAGAGATGACTTGGAATCTTGAAGATGACTTGCTATCTATTGCAGAAGGATATCTTGCATATATAGAAAAGTTAAAGGATTTAATTTTGATTAGTTTTCAGGAAGCTGAAATGTTCCCAGAGCTCAAAGAAAAAATTGCATTAATTCCTAAACAATTAAAAGATAATTTGGTTTCATATTTCATTGAGATGAGAGAAAAGGGAAAGCTTATTGAAACTGATATGGAAGCCCAGGCGATGAACTTTATTTGGATGAATTTCGGTTACTTTCTTTCTAACTCACGCTTCGGTGACAATTTATTTTCAAATTCAAAAGAGACTTTTCTAAAACATAGTGTCCAACTATTTTCTAGGGGGCTAACTCCCTAGGTCTTTTTTTACACCCGATGCAAGTAAGTACTTGCTATAATAAAACAACAAGGAGTACGACAATGAAAACTTTAAAAAATTTCTTTAAATTCCCCCCAACATTCATTGGAATTGCAACAGCATTTGCCTTTCTGTTAATTTTCTTTTGTGTGTGGATGACTGCATACGATGGTGTTACTGATCGGATAAACAAATTAAAAATTGGGTTAGTTAATGAAGATAATGAAATGGGAGCCAATATTGAAAAAAACTTGAAGGAAAATCTGCCCTTTAAAGTTAAAAGCTATAGCTCGGTAACGCACGCCCAAAAAGACATGGATAACAGGAACTTAGATATGGTTATTCAAATTCCTGCAAATTTCTCAAGCCTATTGAAAGAAAATAATACTACAGAGATTAACTATTTCATCAATCAAGCAAACTCATCTTTGGCAAAACAGATTATGGAAGGCGTGGCAAAGGATATTACGCAAACAGTTAATAAAAATGTATATGCGTATAAACAAAAGCTTATTTCATCTAACCTATCTAACGAACTCAGTAAAGTGATACCGTCAGAAGAATTGGCCCAAAAGTTATCAGAAAACATTACGAAAGCTGTAAGTTCATTAAACATTGATTCTGTGCAATCATCTGTCAAAAAAACAAACAATACAGATGGCTTTGCAGCAACCATGATTCCATTTTTAATTGTTCTTGCTTCATGGGTTGGAGCTATGCTTATGAGTTTAAATCTTAATATTGTTGCAACAATATTAAAAAACACTCACGGAAAATGGTCTATATTCTTATCAAGACAAGTTATTAATATTGTCGTATCTGTTATTTTAGCTATTATCACGTTATTATTAATGACCTTATTTAATGTTAAATTAAATACAAGTTTGTTTGAAACATGGATCTTCCAAACTCTTGTCTTTTTCTCTTTCTTAAGCGTAACACAAATGTTCATCGTTCTATTCGGTCCTGCTGGTATGGTATTTAATATCATATCACTGTCAATACAATTAGTTACTTTTGGAGTAATTGTCCCAAAAGCATTACTATCAAATTTTTATCAAACTGTAGGTTCTCTTTTCCCTGGAACTTATGTAGCCGATGGATATCAAACAATAATTTTTGGCGGGGGAAATCTATCACACGATATGAATATTCTTCTTTGCACTTCAATTATTACCATTCTTATAGCGATGGGGAGAATTATGCTGCAAAGAGATAGTAAAAGTGAATCAATCAAACAAACGGCCAACAGATAAAAAGCTTGTGGTACATGTATAGGCTTCTTTTTCTGGTAGCCCCCGTACCTATCAACTTAAAACATTTATAGCACCCCAGAACGAAAATCCCGTGTGTTTTTTCGTTTTGGGGTATTTGGTTTTTATAGTTTGATGGTGATGAGGGACCACCACATTGCTAAAAAAAGAATTAATCTAAGATTTTTTCTTTTTTAGCTAGATGTGTCCTTGAAATAAGTCTATACCGTTTATTAAAAACATTTACATACCTTCCCGCAAATATGTTAGAAAAATTTTTGTAGCATTTGAAAATGTTTGATGCTTCTTCCAAAGGATATTTAGTCCTGCCTCTAGTTTAGGAGAGAGGGGGCGGAAGCAAAGTGTACTTTCCTCAGACGTATTAATCAGCTTATCAATACATAATGCGTAGCCTATATTTTCTTTTACGAGTAAGGATGCGTTATAAAGTAAATTATATGTACTTATAACATTCAAGCTTTCAATTTCCTTTCCAAGCCACCCTGATAATTCATTACTTACAGCCGTTTGTCTTGATATGATAAGAGGTGTATTTAGTAAGTCTGTTGGATGGATATAAGCTTTTTCCGCTAAGGGACTGTCTTTTCGCATAAGTACGCCCCATACATCAGTAGCTGGCAACTTTAAGTAGTCATATTTTTGTTTATTTGCTGGCTCAATAACGATACCAAAATCTAATAAACCACTATCTAATTTTGTTGTAATGTCATCAGCGTTGCCGCTATATAAATGAAATTTAATGTTAGGGTGATGGGCAACAACTTTTTTTATAGTTTGTGCAATGAACTGCATTGCCTCTGTTTCTCCAGCTCCAATATGAATTTCTCCACTAATAATTTCAGATTGTTGGTTAAAATTAGCTTCTGTTTTTTCTACTAAATCCACAATTTCTTTTGCTCGATCTAATAAAAACATACCTTCGTCTGTTAAAGTGATTTTTCGATTTCCTCGTACAAACAAAGTAGTTCCAAGCTCTTCTTCCAGGTTGTTTAACTGTCTTGATAATGTAGGTTGAGATAAATGCAATGCATTTGCAGCAGCAGATATATTCTCTTGCGTTGCTACCGCAATGAAGTAGCGTAATACACGTATGTCCAAAAAACTCTTCTCCTTTGTATGCCTATTTGTTATAGGAATGTATTCAATATAGGTATTTGTTATCTCGATAATACCATTTTATAATCACATTACCAAAAGCATTGATGAGAAGTGAAAGAGGAGTTGAAGTGTTTTTTATGAAGAATTCAACAAGTGTATTAATTTTTATATTAGCAGTAGGGGTTTTCGGTATTCTTAATACTGAAATGGGATATATTGGCCTGCTTCCGGCATTATCAGATCATTTTGATGTAAGTGTTTCGAAGGCAAGTTTAATGGTTAGTTTGTTCGCGCTCGCCATTGCCATTGCGGCTCCAACTCTTCCTTTAGTTTTTTCGGGTGTAAATCGAAAAACGGTTATGTTGCTCGTACTAGCAATCTTTATTATCGGCAACGTTATTTCAATTTTTACAACGAATTTTACAGTTGCTTTAGTTGCACGAGTAATTCCGGCTTTCTTTCATCCAGTGTACGTATCGATGGCTTTATCAGTAGCAGCAACTTCAGTTAGTGCAAAAGAAGCTCCAAAAGCAGTTGCCAAAGTGTTTATTGGGGTTTCAGCTGGTATGGTTTTAGGTGTACCGATTGTCAACTTTTTAGCAAATGTATTTACACTTGAAATATCATTAACATTTTTTGCACTTGTTAATATTTTTGCGTTTATTATGACAATCGTATTTATTCCCTCTATGCCTGTTCAGGAAAAGCTTTCTTATGGTTCGCAGCTTAAGATTTTAACGAAAGGTATCACATGGCTATCCATACTTGCTGTAACTTTTTTAAATGGAGCGGTATTTGGAATTTATAGTTATCTAGCTGAATATTTAGATGTAGTTACGAAAATGTCGCCGTATATGATAAGTATCATGCTATTTGTTTATGGGTTAGCAAATATTATCGGGAATATTCTTGCAGGGGGATTACTGACAATAGCTCCTGTCCGTACGGTAATCATTTATCCCATTGCTCTAATGATATTATATCTTGCCTTTTTCTTTGTATCAGATCTTGCGATACCAACTGCAATTTTTATTGTAATTTGGGGTGTTCTTGGCGGGATTGGTGGTAATGTCAATCAATATTGGATGATGTCTTCAGCACCTAATTCACCAGATTTTGCTAATGGCTTATTTTTAACTTCTTGTAATTTAGGGACTACAATTGGTACTGGGGTCGCAGGGATAATTATTGCACAAATTGGAACGAAATATATTTTATTTGTAGGCATATTTGCATTAGTATTAGGGTTTATTTGTATTCTGCTTCGAAATATGTTGTATAAATCTACAAATGCCTAAGTGCTATTTTGCGTTACATTACTAAGGAAAAGCGCATTTGAGGTGTGTTAGGAAGAAAATGATTACGTTTTTATTTCTTTTCATTGTAATGCCGCTATTAATTGCTTGTGGTAGTGAAATATTTAATACGTAGCAATCTTATAACTATGAGAAAGTTCGTTTGTGATTACAAACAATTATTCTTATAATAATATAAATAATCTATTTTTTACAATCAGAAGGGATAGCTATGCAAGATAAATTAATCTTTGCATGTTTCATGCCTAAAAAAGTGGCGACTCAAAAACTTGAAAGAAAAGCAAGTAATCTAATATTGAGGTTACTTGTTTTTCTTTTTATCGAAACAATATAAAAGGGACTCTTAATTTTATAAGAGTCCCTTTTTGCAATCCCAATAAATTCTTCTCAATAATTGAAAATAAAATCAATCCAGATTATTATATTGTTATTGTAAATTTATTTTATTTAAGGAGGATACATAGATGAAAAACTCAAAAGGCTCTATTGAATCAGAGATAAGCAAAGCAATTACTCACTGGGAAAAGGACTACTTAGGACGCGGGTCTATATCCGTTAAGACAGATATATTACGGGATATGATTATCGTAAATTTACAAGGTATTTTAACGCCGGCTGAATATACTGTTTGCGAAACAAAAGACGGTATGCTAACGATAAAGAAAAATCGTTCGGAGCTAGTTGAATCTGGAATTGATGATCTGAAAGAGATTATACTAGAATTAACTGGGGAGAAAGTGAAAAGCTTTCATACGGATATAAGCTCTCGTACAGGCGAACGAGTAATGATTTTTAAATTGCTTCATAATCTTGAGGAGAAATTTTAAAAATACCTTATAGTTAGTGGAAGGATTAAGAAACCTACAAGTTTTGTACTTTATTAACAGGCTAATAATTAAAAACTTGAAGTTATTTAGGTATAATAAACCTTAATTCTAATAACTCTTAAAAAACGGATAAAGAAATTGACAAACTGCTTAATATGGTTTATCTTATAATTGTTTTAAAAAATTAATAGATGCTTATTTTAACTGTTTGCTATAATTAAGGCTTTAGCATTTTTTTAATATGTCATATTGACTAAATGAAAAAGTTTCTTAATGAAAAGATAGCGCATAACATAAATTGATATATTGATTGCATAATCTAGGAGATTAGAAATATATTTTTCTTTTTAACAGGAGTAATACCTACATTATCCTCTATAAAATGGGAGCTCTTCAAAAAACTTTATTGAAGTTAGTTGAAGTGAAACCGACAATCTCCATAATTCAATGATGATATAAATCATTGAATTATGGAAGTTGTCGGTTTTTTTTATGGAAAAAACGATGTACTAAAAAGAGTGAATAAAAATTGAAATTAAAAAAACTATCGTAATTAAAAGGAATTTTTATAGGTTATTTTCGTTTGGAAGGGAGTATTTTACATGTTAATTTCGCTAAGTTCATCAACACTGTTAACATTATTTTTTATCGCGCTTAGTGCTTCTTGGCTAAGTGGATTATTGTTTTTAAATGCAAGGATGCCTTTACGTTTTGTTCATATCCATATTGGTATCGCTGCTGTGCCTTCATTGGTTTCTTTGCTTGCACTTGTTAATAACAATGGAGATAGAGTTGTGGGGCCTTGGCGTCTAGATACTTTAGCTTGGTTAATGGCTTTCTTTGTTCTTACAATTGGTTTAATCATTCAGCGCTTTTCTGTACGTTACTTAATGGGGGATCGCTCATATCGAAAATACTTTGCACTTTTTACATTTACTACAGGTGTATCTTCTGTTGCATGGTTAAGTGATGATCTTCGCTTCATGATTATTTGTTGGGGCGCAACGCTTATAGGATTGGTTCTACTCATAGGGCTAAATAAAGGGTGGAAAGTAGTTAGCGAAGCAACAAAAATTTCTAGTTATTTATTTACAATAAGTTGGATCGCCTTGCTAGCAGCTATCATTTGGCTTTTTCAAGTCACTGGACAGTGGCAGTTAACATCAGTTTTAACGAATGAAAATGTAGCTCAATTTGGAATATTGGAGAAAACAGGAATTAACTTATTAATTATAGTAGCTGTGATGATTCCAGCAGCACAATGGCCTTTCCAAAGATGGTTAATTGAGTCAGCTGTTGCTCCAACTCCTGTTTCTGCTATTATGCATGCGGGTTTAGTAAATGCTGGCGGTATCATGTTAACTAGATTTTCACCTCTTTTTCATGATGATATTGCACAAATCATTTTACTAATTTTCTCTAGTATTTCCGTCTTAATAGGTACAGGAATTAGTTTAGTCCAAGTTGATTATAAGCGTCAGCTAGTAGGTTCAACTATTGCGCAAATGGGATTTATGCTTATTCAATGTGCATTAGGCGCCTATTTACCGGCTGTTATTCATTTAATTTTACATGGTTTGTTTAAAGCTACACTGTTTTTACAAGCTGGTTCTTCAGTAGAACGTTTTGGGGTAGTGAAGCAGTCTAATGAAAAGATGTCTAATTTATGGATTATAGTCGGGCGTGTTTTAGGATTATTTATAGCAATTACTTTCTGGTTTATGACTTCTGGAGAGGGGTATCAACTAGTTAGTGCGTTAATCTTAGGATGGTCACTATACTTTTCGTGGAAACAACTTGTTGTTTTTGGAGAGGGAAGAATGGGACGAATTGCTGGCTTAATTGTTTTGATTGGATTTTCTCTCATTTACTTTACCGTTCATAATTCTCTTTATAAATGGTTGCATACTGATATTTATCAAAGTGTTCAATCTTCAGCTCCAGCCGTTATCTTTGTTATATGTATTTTACTATTTAGTAGTGCTATTAGTACTTTCGTTACTCGTAATCAATCTTCTACTTTATTCGCTGTACTTTATCTTTGGTTAGTTCGAGTAGGTGAGGCGAGAAGGAAGTCAGTAGAAAGTCACCCAAGCTATCTTAAACATTATGTATCAAAGGGAGGTAATTCGTGATGAGCATACCGTCAATATTAAAGAAAGATACAAACATTGATATGCAAGAAAATACTATAAATGATTTAGTTGCATCTGCTAGCCGTGTTATTGCGCCACTTTGGCCTATCTCTACGTTTGCAGCTCATCACCCTTGGATGGGACTTGAAAAGCAATCATTTGAACAAGTCGCAAATTGGTTAAAAGAAGCTCGTAATGTGGATATTTATCCTAGTGCCTCCATGATTCATTCGGCAAAAGCGAAAGGTGAGATTGAGGAATCATTTTTACAAATGAGTTTGTCTCGTTGGCTGGATTCACAATCTTTTCATATGCCGCGAGAGAAAGCAGAGCGATTTTGCCAAGCAGCTTTAAAGTTAGAAAAATTACCTTCTAGTTTATTATCATCGCCAGAATTAAATAAATTGGCAGAAGAAATGATATATATAAATACAGCAAGTATGAAAGCCTCTGTTATGCAGCCAATAAGTTCGCTTATAGAAAATCGAAATAGTGAAAACCTATCTGATATTCTTAATTATCATATCATTAAATGGTGTAAATTATATCTTGATGACTCCGGATCAAGTTGGATGATGCCAAATCGAGAGAAAGGTTTTTATCGGGCATGGCAACACCTTATTAAATTTGATCCGGCGCTCAGTAAAAATGAGCGTAAAGTTTTAAAAGATTGGCCACAAGATGCCCAAGTAGCTTTAGCGAGAGCATTATCTGAACTAGGAATTTCTGAATCTAACATGCAAGCTTACCTTGAAGGGCACTTACTTTCTTTACCTGGGTGGGCAGGAATGATACGATGGCGCTCACAACAATCAATTCAGGAACAGGGGCTCTTAATAGAATATTTAGCAGTTCGAATTTCTATGGAGTTGGCTATTGCAAAACCTTATTTACCTTTAAAAAATCAAAAGGTTGAGAAAAAAGTTTCGATCGTCCCACTTATAGCTTCTTGGATCTATTGGGGGAATATTTCAATAGAGGAATGGCTACAAATGCCTGCAGCTGAACAAAGCGAATTATTAACATTTGCTTATCGTTTTGATGAAAATATTCGCAAGAAACTTTGGCTCGAAGCTTGGGAACAGACGCATACAGAGCAATTAAGGGAGAAGATTGCTTCTAAACAATGTGCAACTAATGATAAAAAGCGTGTATTAGCTCAATTAGCATTCTGTATTGATGTACGTTCAGAACCGTTTCGTCGCCACCTTGAAAAATTAGGTCCGTTTGAAACATTTGGAATAGCTGGTTTCTTTGGATTACCAATTGTAACTAGTGAACTAGGTAGTAATAACAACCATCCTTCTTTGCCAGTTATACTCAAACCGAAACATCAAATAAAAGAGCTCACAAATGAAAATGAACTTAAATCTTATGAGCAACGTAAGAGGATAGGTAGTTCGGTGCGTTATACATTTAAAACGATGAAACAGAACGTACTGACAAGTATGGCGCTACCTGAGTTAAGTGGTCCATTACTTGGTCTACAGATGGTGACAAGAAGCTTTGTCCCAAGAGGAGTTGGTGGTTTCATTCGTAACCTTCGTAAAACTATGTTACAAAAACCTGATACAACATTCTCGCTTAATCATGTTCATGACACAAAAGGTGAGATACCTATCGGTTTTACGAAAGAAGAAAAAGTGAACTATGTGCGTCAAGCTTTAAAAATGGTGGGACTGACAGAAAAATTTGCTCCTTTAGTTGTAATGTGTGGACACAGTAGTCAGAGTACGAACAATCCTTATGCTGCAGCACTTGAGTGTGGTGCTTGTGGCGGAGCAGCAGGGGGATTCAATGCAAGAGTTTTTGCTACTTTATGTAATCTTCCAGAAGTGAGAGAAGCGTTGTTTGCTGAAGGTATTGAAATTCCTGAGGATACCATTTTTGCAGCAGCTGAACATAAAACAACAGTGGACGAATTGGAATGGATTTACGTCCCAGAACTTTCGGAAACTGCGCAAGAAGCATTTGATTGTATCGAGTCGATTATGCCAAATGTGAGCCAGCATGCAAATAGAGAGCGTTTAACGCAATTACCAAATTTTAAAACGAAAATAAAAAATGCGAGTAAAGAGGCACATCGATTTGCAGAAGATTGGAGTGAAATACGTCCAGAATGGGGATTAGCTCGTAATGCATCTTTTATTATCGGGCAACGAAAATTAACTCAGGATTGTGACTTAGAAGGTAGGGCTTTCCTCCATAATTATGATTGGAAACAGGATGAAAGTGGCGATATATTAGCTAACATTATTGCAGGACCAGGAACAGTAGCTCAGTGGATAAATCTACAATATTACGCTTCAACTGTAGCTCCTCATTATTATGGTAGTGGAAACAAAACAACACAAACTGTAACGGCGGGTCTCGGTGTTATGCAGGGAAATGCAAGTGATTTGTTGCCAGGCTTACCTTGGCAATCCGTTATGCAGTCAGATAGTGAGACGTATCACTCACCACTTCGTTTACTAATTGTAATTCAAGCGCCTATTAAATATATAGAACGTTTGCTAAATAATGATTTCACATTTCGAGAAAAAGTTCAAAATGGATGGGTTAGACTTGCAAGTGTTGATCCAGAGGGACGCTGGATCAACTGGTAACAATCATGTAATGCATAATCAACTATTGTTACTAGCTTAAAAGTTTCATAAATACAATAATGAAGAAGGAGTGCTCCATATGAATTCAAAGAATAAAAAAGTTTTATTGTTAACAGACATTGAAAACGGAATAGAGCCTATTATCCAACAAGTAACTAACAGTCAACAAGAAAGCATGTTGACTATACACAGCTACGATTCTGTAATTGTACATCCTTATGGAGATATAATGAGATCTGTTATTATTGCTATTTATCAAGAAAACGTTGAAGAAATTTTTGTTGTCGGAATAGAGGATAAAGAAACTTCTTCAGTTAATCTACAAACTCAACATGATTTCATAAAAGATAATATAGAATTAGACTATCTCTTTAAAAATTGCATGCCTGAATTTTCAAGTGGTAGCCTGAATGCATGGCTAAGTGGACAAGAAAATGTTAGTGAAAATATTAAGAAGAGTATAGGTATGATTCGTCATCATCCGTTAGTACCTTCTGATATTAAAGTTCATGGTTTCATGATTGATAGAACAGGTGGAAAAGAAACGGTTGCAAAAGTTTCTGCTAATAAAGTAGTTGAATACATTAACTAATCTATTAGGGACAAATAAATTCTTAGGTATAAATTACTGTTATGTAATAAAATTTAATATGTTTTAAGAATCAGAAAGGATAGCCATGCAAAATAAAATTATCGTTATGTTTCAAAAAGATTTTCGCTTATATGATAACCCAGCTTTATTTGAAGCTGCCCAGTCCGGTGAGGTTGTTCCGGTATATGTACATGACGAAACTTTTTCAATGGGAAGTGCGTTAAAGTGGTGGTTACACCATGCAATAATAGATGTAAAGAAGCAACTTGAGACATTAGGCTCTACTTTAATAATTCGCAAAGGAAATACACAGGAAGAAATATTTTCTCTCATAGAACAGTTAGGTATAACGGCTGTATATTGGAATATTTGCTATGATCCGGACAGATTACAATCTAATCAAAAAATGAAAATGATGTTAGAAGGTAAAGGGATTATTTGTAAGGGATTTAATTCGCATTTATTATTAGAACCGTGGATTATTAAAAAGAAAGATAACACTGAATATAAGGTGTTTACGCCTTTTTACAATGCATTTCAAAAGCAGATAATACCTAAACCTATTAGTAAAGTGCAGAGTATAAAGGGAGGAAACTCTTTACCGGCAAGCTTATCTGTTTCAGAATTACACTTGTTGCCGACTATACCGTGGACATCTCATATGGAAGCAATATGGGATCCGACAGAAGAAGGGGCATATAAAACATTCAAGAAGTTTTTCTCTAGCAAATTAGTCTCTTATAGTGAAGGAAGAGATTTTCCAGATCAAAATGTCCATTCGATGTTGGCACCGTATCTTTCATTTGGTCAAATATCAGTAAAGCTAATGTTTCATTACTTAATAAATAAAAGTACCGAAAGTCAATGTAGTCTTTTTGAAAAACAAGTGAATAGCTTTATACGTCAATTAATTTGGCGAGAGTTTTCTTATTATTTACTATATCATTATCCATTTACAGTATATAAACCTCTTAATAAGAGCTTTGAATATTTTCCGTGGAATAAGGAAGAGGAGTTATTAACAGTATGGCAGAAAGGTGAAACTGGTTATCCGTTTATTGATGCGGGAATGCGGGAACTGTGGCAAACAGGTTTTATGCATAATCGAGCAAGAATGGCTGTAGCTTCTTTTCTTGTAAAGCATTTATTAATCCCATGGCAAGAAGGAGCAAAATGGTTTATGGATACACTATTAGATGCTGATATTGCAAATAATACAATGGGGTGGCAATGGGTTGCTGGAAGTGGAGCGGATGCATCACCATACTTTCGTATTTTTAACCCGATTACACAAGGAGAAAAGTTTGATAAAAATGGGGAGTATATAAGAAGATGGGTGCCAGAATTAAGAGATATACCGAATAAATATATACATAAGCCGTGGGAAGCACCTGAGCATATTTTACAAAAGGCCAATATACAGCTTGGTCATACATATCCTTTGCCAGTTGTTGATCATAAGGCAGCGCGGGAGAGAGCACTTTGTGCATATAAAAGTATGAAAGAGTTCGTATAAAATAGATTAAACAATATGTATTCAAAATTTAAATATTAGAATTTTATCCATTACAAGGACATACTAATCATATAAAGTTTCTATAATTTTCTAGTAAAAAGGAGAATGTTTATGAAAAAATCTAGTATTATAGTATTTTTACTAACATATGGTTTGTTTTATGTTTCTAGTATTTTATTTCCTATTGATCGTATGTGGTACGATGCGCTAGAAAAGCCGTCTTGGACGCCTTCTGGCATGACAATCGGAATGATTTGGGCTGTATTATATGGACTTATTGCATTATCCGTTGTAATTATTTACAACAAATATGGATGTAAGCCAAAAATATTTTGGTTTGTATTCCTTTTAAATTATATGTGCAATCAAGCGTTCAGCTACTTTCAATTCAGTCAAAAAAATTTGTTTTTAGCAACAATAGATTGTTTACTAGTCACTATTACTACGTTACTTCTCATAGCGGTTTCTTCCAATTTATCTAAAGTATCGACATGGTTGCTAATTCCATATTTTTTATGGGCTGCATTTGCTACATATTTATCTTGGACAATTTATAGTATAAATTAAAGACGTAAATAAAAACTTGAGCATAATAAAAATGCTCGAGTTTTTATGTTTATCCCGCATTAACGGGCAGTAAGACCTCCACCTCAAAATTCAGTGAAAGCAACGAAGTTAGGTGGGGGGGCGGGCTGCCCGTAAAAGCCCCGATTGGTGAGGGCTGATAATCAGTGGGGGGATGAATAAAACCCTCACTGATTAAAGTTTCACTTTATTAATGATAATCTAAAGTATAGAATATACACATCTTAGGGAGGTCATATATGTGAAGAAATGGATAAAAATTGTTCTGTACTCTGTATTAGGTATTTTAATTATCGGAAGTATTACTTTTTTGACTTGGTCTCAGTTTACTTATAAACCAACGAAAGAGGCTTTGTCTCTAGTAGATAATAAAAAAGATGAAGAGAATATAGTTTTTGGAGAGAAAGATGCTAAAATAGGAGTTATTTTTTATCAAGGAGCTAAAGTAGAAGCTGAAGCTTATAGTTATTTAGGAGAAGCTCTTGCAAAAGATGGGCATTTTGTAGTAATGCCTAAGTTACCATTAAATTTAGCGATACTTGGAATCAATGCAGTAGACAGTGTAATGGAACAGTATCCTGAAGTTCAAAAATGGTATGTTGCAGGGCATTCAATGGGCGGAGCTATGATTTCTAAATATGCTTTTCAGCATGAAGAAAAGGTAGACGGAATCATTTTCTTAGGTTCTTATCCCGCAGATGATTTCTCTACCAAATCGATTCCAATGTTATCTATTTATGGAGAAGTAGATGCTTTAGCAACTGTAGAAAAAATAGAGAACAATAAAAAGTTAATGTCAAAGAATACAACTATGCACATGATAAAAGGGGGGAATCATGCTAATTTCGGCATGTATGGCGAGCAAAAAGGTGATAATGCTAGCTTAATTACGTCAAAAGCACAACAAGATGAAACAGTGAAAGTAATGGAAGAATGGTTGTTAAAACAATGGTAGACGGGAGAGGTAATAAAGAGCCAACTCATACGAATGGGCTCTTTTATTTAACTTCTATCTCCAATTTCCCTCTTAGTTTCTCCGGAATATCCTTTTCAAAAATAGCCTCGTACGAGTAAACATACCTACCTTTCACATGAATTTTCAAGTAAGTTTTTCTTATAAAATCATTAGGAGTATTCGTTCCTACTGTATACTCTTCTTCATTGCCAGATTCATCAATGCCTTTTAACGAGTACATAGCTCTACCGTTCGTATGATAATCGGGAACACCATACCCTTTCGCAACGGCATATACATGTTTTTCTTCAGCAAGTGGATTAAATCGGTCCAAATCCCCGCGTAATATGAACGGTAGTAAGTATATAAGGAGGCCTATTCCTAATATGTAAAGTAAAAATTTCTTCATGATTGTTTCTCCTTTTGTTAATTTACTTATTTTTAAGTATAGGAAAAAATTCTTATGAATATAGAGGGAAATTCCTTAATATTTTCTTAATAAAGTTTAACCGTGTGAAAAAAGACTAATTTGAGCATTAAGCTTACGGAATGAATAACCAAATAACCTGTTTGCTTTATTTTTTGATGGTAGGTTATTTGGTTTTTTATTTTCTTTTGATTTAATTACCGAAAAAAGTATCTTGTTCTCCTTTTGTAACTTTTTCTAAATAGAATTTTTCTATAAAATAAAGGGCTTGCCTTCCAAACAAATCGTTATTTGTAACACTGCTATCAAAGGAAAGTGCTCGTGACATCTCGCTAATATTGAAAAACAGTAATAACCTATTGTATTAAATTTTTTGAAAATTTAGGTTTAACATCTTTAAAATAGGTGTATTACATATTACATAACAACTAAATAAAAAAATAAAAAATCTAAAGGAGGAAAAATACCATGCATAAGAATGAAAGAAAACCGGTGGTTCATGAATATGAAAATGAGCAGGAAGTAGTTATGAAAGTAAAAGAGCTAGAATTGCAAGGGATTCGCCAAGACGATATCTATGTCTTAGCACATGAAAAACATCTAACAAAAAAGATTGCGGATGATACAAACACAAATATGATTGGAGTAAAAGAACAAGGATTGGGAACAAGTATTATCAACTTTTTCTCCAAAAAAGGGGACGAACTTCGAAATCAAATGGAGGAAGTGGGGTTGTCGAAGGAGGAAGCTAACTTATATGAAGAAAAACTAGATCAAGGGAGAATTTTACTCCTAGTAACAGCTGAAACACCAACGGCGAGTGATAGGCAGACGCAAAACTATCATTCTCTCTAATAGATTGCAACATCTGATAAATAGGTAAGGTAATTATTTTAGGTTGTAGCATTGAAAAAAATAAAAGTAGAGAAGGATGAGGAAAATGAAACATACGATATTTAAATATGCTGTGATTGGGATTACGACCGGAGTCATGGTCTCCCTATTAAAAAAAGAAAACCGGAAAGCTATACAAACAACAGGAAAAAGCGTAAAAGACAAACTACAAGAAGGAAACATAAAGGAAACATTAGAGAAGGTAACTGAGACAAGTAAACAATTCTCTGTAACTGCAGCTAATGTTGCAAAACAAACATTGCCACAACTGCTTACAGCCACACCAGTTGTCATTTCTACCATTAAAGATTTAACAGAAAACGAAAATAACAAAAAGAAAAAAGATGAAAAGGATTACGAAATAAATCAAAGTAGTAAGGATATAGACGGAGAAAAAACGAAAAATGAAAAGAAATATATGAAAGAAGGGAAAGAAGAGAGTGCTTAGATTTAATTCTAAAAAGAGAAAGTGAGGAAAAAAGTATGAAATCTCTGTATGCAATTGATGTAGGAATTGGCTTTACCAAGCGGGCATATCGACAGGATATAGATTCTGAGATGACGATTAAGAGTGAAGCTTCCACACTAGCCCCTGTACCTAATCATGCTGAAAGTGAAGATTTAACAAAGGTAAGTTTTATAGACTTAGACTTTGCATACTACATGGGAAATGAAGCACATCAATCTGACGCATCATTTCTTCCTCCATTTGACGAAGAAATAGAAAATTATTATGAAAGCGAACGGTTTAAACAACAAATATTTGGTTGCATTGCAAAGGATTATAAAGAAAATGTCGTGTTACCTTTAGTTGTTACCGGGCTTCCCGTTACTTGTTTTGGTAGTCAGCATGAGCAATTACAACGTGCACTAAAAAAAGAAACTTCCGTGCAAATTGATGGGAAATTTATTAATATTACGGTGGAAAATGTTTTGATTCTTCAGCAACCGGTCGCTTTACATGCCTATTTCTTAAAAGAGGGAATCATTCAGGAACGAGATCGTATCTTAATTATTGATGGTGGATTTCGTACATTAGAAATGACAGATATGAAACAGAATCTCATTTTAAATCATTATGAGACAGAACTAGGATGTAGCAAGCCTTTGAAAAATATTAAGAATATCATGCAGAATCATGCGGGTGAAAGTAATCACTTGCATATTAACGACATGCCAAAAATATTAGAAAAAGGATATGGAGGTCGAGAAGAAAATCCTCAGACAAAACAGGTTGATACTTTGATGCAAAAAGAGTTGGATGTACACTTCCAAGACGTCATGCGTGTATTACAAGAACAATTTAAGTTAGAACAGTACGATACTATTATTTGGACAGGAGGAATAGTAGATCTCCACAAAAAACGAATTGAAAAAATGCAAGGTGAAAATTCTTCTTTCCGTATGGTAAACGCTTCGAAAGAGGCTGCACTTCATGGATACTATATTATTGGAAGTCAAGTATTTGAGGACATCACCAATCAATCTGCATATGAATCTAAATTATAATAACGACCGAAATGGAGTTCGTTGAATGGACGTGCCAAATTATGTTGCTTCTTTTCCACATATAATAAATTCTTTATAAGAAAAGATAAAAAGTGCTTGTATAGAGGAAATGTTTAAAATTGAGAATAAAAATAACTAATATATAGGGGGTCTTCCTTTTAAAAGAATAAGACCTCCTATGCCATTTATTTTGTAATTTAGATGATTTAAAAACTTTTCCTCCAAGACATGAATACCTACATACAAATTTCATATTACGGATATGATTCGATCGAACATAAAACTATTCAGAAAGGAAGAATAATATGGAATGCATAAAAATGCCGAAATGGAGTTGGTATCATGTGAAAACTAGTGAGCTTGAAAAACTTTCTTCTATAATCCCTCGTGATGTAACATCTCATTTCTCTCAATTTGTAAAGAAAATAAGTTCTCCCTGTGAAAATGGATTATATGTTTATACGTTATCACCAAGTCAAACTTGTGTATATGGTTCGTTTTTATATGATCAAGATAAAAAGGACGCCAAAATTCAAAACTTTCTTCATTATTTCGTAGCTCATGGAATACTGATAACGGTCCAAGAAAAAGAGGAAGAGGATTTTCAAAAATTAATACATAATTCCTCTTTTAGTGTAAAAAATTGTAATAGTTCCGCTGAAGGATTATGTGCTATCTTATCAATGTTTATATCTCACTACTTGCGAAAGGTTGACTATTTCGAAAACAATTTCAGAAATGTATTATGGGATTTTTATCATCATAATAACATAGCGGTTTTAGAAAGAATTTATCATATTCGTCATGAATTATTTATGAACACACATGTGTTTCGCTTAATACAAGAAGTGTTACAAGGCCTGAAAGAAGCTTGGTTAGAAAACCTAACAAACACCCTTTGTTATAAACAAACACACGTAAAATTAGAGCGTGGATTACAACTTGTTAAAGAGTACCAAGAAGAATTAGACACGATGATTCATTTACAAGAAGTTGTTTCTTCTCATCGTGGGAATGAAATTATGAAAGCTCTTACTGTATTAACTGCTGTAAGTACGCCTTTGACGGCCTTAGGAGCATTGTGGGGGATGAATTTTAAATATATGCCTGAACTAGAATGGAAATATAGCTATTTAATCGCTCTCTTATTTATTATTTTCACAACAGTGGGTATGTATTTATATATGCGAGTGAAGGGATGGACAGGTGATTTATTACGAGTAAAGAAAAAGAAATCTTTTTTTAAATCCAATTAATCCTTTTTATAAAAAATATGATAGATATTAACCTAGATATATGGTTAGGAATATTTATTAATTGAGGTAGTATCATATCCCCATCAAGTTAAAGTTTTGATGTTCACGCAATGATAAAAATGGTGAATATTTATATGAAAGATTAGAGCTCTTCTTCTTGTAGGAGGGCTCTAATCTTTGTTTAAAAACTATATCATACACATGGGCAGAATCATTATCTGAAATTTGTCCCGATTCAATTTAGAATACGCCAAAAGAGAACTTGCGTTAGAAAACAAGCTCTCTTTAAAAGAAATAACGTAATTGAGATACTTATATAGTAACAATTGTTTTCTTCTAATTCCATATGTCTTATGTTGAGAAATAAATTATAAGTGGCTTGATAAAGCTAAAATGAATGATTGACATAATATTTTGACGATAATATAATGAATCTCGAATTCAAGATAACTTGTAAAGGATTGGTAATTGTGAGGGTGATTAACGATGAGAGCCTATCTTTAAAGTTATTTGTTATATTATCAAGGGAATTACGGTCAATCACTAAATGTATTGAAAAGGATATAAAAATTTATGGACTTAATCCAACAGAATTTGCAGTGCTTAAGCTACTATACAGTAAAGGCGATCAGCCTATACAAAAACTTGAAGACAAAACATTACTTGCAAGTAGTAGTATCACGTATGTAGTGAATAGGTTGGAAAAGAAGAGGTGAAAACCATGTCCTAAAGACTGCCGTGTCATGTGTGCGTCAATTACTTCAGAAGGTATTGAATCGATGATATTATTTTTCCTCAGCATAAAGAGGAGATTCGGCAAATATTTGGTAGTTTGGACTATATTGAGAAAAAATGATAATGAAACAGTTGAAAAAGTTAGGATATTACGCACAGAAATTGTAAGTTTGTAGAGGCTATTTCTGTTTAGTAATATCCTAATTACATATAAATTAAATAAATAGGAGGAAAAATTAATAAGTGGTAGTAAATGTATTATAATACAAAATGAATAAAGCATATTATTTAAATCAGTACAGTAGGGAATAAAGTTGTTATATTAACGTGTACATATCGTCCTTTTCATTATAAATCTTTCATAAAGCGGAGAGTGGGTATCAAGAATGGAATTACGTCATTTAGAGTATTTTATTCAAGTTTGTAATAATAATAGTTTTACTAAAGCTGCGGAAGTTCTAGGTATTTCACAGCCGACTTTAAGCCAACAAATCCGTGTGTTAGAAGGTGAACTTGATACACCCTTGTTTCATCGAGTTGGAAGAGGTATCAAAATGACAGAAGCGGGTAAGTTGCTATTTGATAAAGGAAAATTTATCATGCAACAATTTGATGAGGTTTATAATGAAATTTTTGAATTAAAGGGGGTAAAAAGAGGGGTAATTACTATAGGAGGTTTATTAGAGGATCTCACTTATTTAACACCTTATATTATGAAGTTTCAACAACATTATCCTAACATCGTAGTAAAAATTATAGAATCTGAAGTTGCTGTAAATCAAATCGTTGATAAAAATATTGATATAGGCATCACGCGTAGTGCTCAAATTCCAGACACATTAACAAGCACCCTTTTGTATAGCGAAGAGCTTGTCCTTGCCATTCCAAAAAATCATCCTTTGAATGAAACATCATTTGTTTCTTTTCGAGAATTAGTAGGACTGAGTAGAATAATGGTTTCATGTAGTTGTCGTGAATCTATTAAAATATATTGTGAGAGTTTAGGGTTATCTTTATCTGAAGCAAATATAGAAACAAAATCTTCTATTTCTCTATTGAGCCTTGTATACAATGGACATGGGGTTGCCATAATACCTCTTTCACTGGTTAACTTCGTTAATAATGATACTTTGAGCATAGTTCGTATTATTGACCCAACACCAAGTCAAGATATTAATCTTATTCACTTTGATGATAAATTTTTAAGTTTTGCAGCACGTATCTTTATGCAGAAGTTAAATGAACCTAAAAAAGTATTAGTATAATAGAAATAATAATGATTATAGTGTGGGAATTAAAAATGATACATAATTCTTAGGATAAGACCTAAATTACAGTTAAAGGGCAAGTAGATTTATATGTGTGGTGTAGTCGCTTCAAAAGGGAATACCATGGAATTTTACTTAAGGGGAGAAGGCTGTTAAAAACAAGTCAAGTTAATCAATTAACTCTTCGGTCTTATCGCATAGTAATAGATTCCATTAGGGATATACTGCTATTTCTTTTTACATATTCTTATTGCATAAAGAAAACCACCGGGCATTATACCGGTGGTTTTGACTTAGAAAGCAAAGCAAGTACAACCAATACCCCATTTAGTTCCATCTTTTCCTATTATGGTATGAGTGTGTTGATGGAGAGGGTTACTGCAACTATGTAACTTGTGATCATGGGCATCGTGAGAAAGTATAGTGTGGGCTAGGTTAGCACCACCATAACCATAAACTCCCGTCGGTGACCAATTAGGTGATGCTGGCGGCAATTCAGGTGATAGCCTTTTAAATTCATCATTTCCATAAACAACCTGCCCACCCATAATAGTGAGTAATGATTCAAGGTTCTTGATTTCTTCTTCTGGCACAGTAAAGTAGTCAGCAGACAATACAGCAATATCAGCAAACTGACCTACTGCAAGGGTTCCCTTTTTACCTTCATCACCAGAGAACCACGCACTTCCTTTTGAATATAATTCCAGGGCTACTTTTCTATCAAGTTTATTTTTTTCGTCGTATATCGAAAGACCACCAATGGTTTTTCCGGCAACCATCCAGTAAAGAGCGACCCAAGGGTTATAGCTGGAAACCCTAGTTGCATCACTACCTGCGCCAACAGGTATACCTAGGTCTAACATACGATAAATCGGAGGAGTACGCTTTGCAGCTTCCTTTCCGTATAAATCAATAAAGTATTCACCTTGAAAAGCCATGCGGTCTTGGATAGCAATACCGCCATTTAAAGCCTTAACACGTTCCATACTACGATCTGAGATTGTTTCTGCATGGTCAAACCACCATCGTAGACCATTAAAAGGAATTTCTTTGTTGACTTCCTCAAATACATTTAAGAATCGTGTGATTGACTCGTCATAAGTTGCATGTAAACGGAATGGCCAACGGTTTTCTACCAATAGAGAAATTACTTTCTTTAAGTCAGCTTCCATCATCGTAGCTAGTTCGGGCTGTGGCATTTGAAATTTTTCAAAATCGGCTGCCGAGAATACTAACATTTCTCCGGCACCATTCATTTTATACTTATCATTTCCTTGACCTGGAGAAACAATTTTTGCCCATGAAGCAAAGTCTTCATATTCATGATTTGGATTTTGTGTAAATAGATTATAAGCAATACGCAAAGTTAATTGTTCCTTCTCAGCTAAATGTTCAACAACTTTGTAGTCATCAGGATAATTTTGGAAGCCGCCACCTGCGTCAATGGCACTTGTAATACCTAATCTATTTAATTCGCGCATAAAATGGCGAGTTGAATTAATCTGGTCGTCAAAATTAAGTATTGGAGCTTTACCCAAACTTGAATAAAGAATAGAAGCGTTAGGATTTGCAATTAAAAGGCCCGTTGGATTACCTCGTTTATCCCGTTCAATTAAACAACCTGGAGGGTCTGGGGTATCTTTTGTGTATCCCAGTGCACGCAGCCCTGCACGATTTACAAGTGCTCTATCGTAAAGATGTAGCACAAAGACAGGTGTGTCTTCAGAAACAGCATTAATCTCTTCCAAAGTTGGCATCCGTCTCTCTTTAAATTGAAATTCCGACCAACCTCCAACTACTCTTACCCACTGAGGAGCAGGTGTACGCCTTGCCTGTTCTTTGAGCATTTCGAGAGCAATGGCAATTGAAGGCACACCTTCCCATCGTAATTCCATATTATAATGAAGACCGCCACGAATAACGTGTATATGAGAGTCATTCAGACCTGGAATAGCTCTTTTTCTTTTAAGGTCTATTTTTTTTGTTTTTTCTGTGGCGCTATCAAGAAGCTCATCTCCACCTATTGCAGTTATTAAACCATCAGTTATGGCGATAGCAGATACCTCAGGTTGAGAGGGATCAAGGGTAGTAATTTTTCCGTTATATAAGATCATATCCGGTAAATTCATATTCACACCTCGTCTACTTCCTATTATTTTGTAACCATGGATGAAATAATTTACCGAAAATCGGCATAACTACCCATGATAGCAAGGACACTATACATACAGAAACAAAAAAAGCGGACATAATAGGATTCATATGTTTTATGATAGGTCCTATCAATTTAGGAACTAACATGCTAAGAGGCCATACACCCAGAAGGGTAACGATAGACATTTTCCATTTTTGCGGTGGGACTGGCGTTTTCGGAGTAACAAACCAATAAGCCAAACTGCTTTCAGTTTTATAACTTGGATTAGTAACTTGAAATTGTTCTGCCGTTTTTAACAAATCTCGGCGAATATCTGATTCTTGCCAAGCACGTAGATGCTCATACGTATCAAAGCGAAAAATAACAGTATACTCTCTGAATTCGTTATTTGGGACTATTAGATTTACACCTAAATGCCCTGGGAATTTAGTAGCGGCAGCTTCGATTTCATGTCTCCATGTTTCAAACTGTTTTTCTTTACCCTGTTGAATTTCCCATGTAACAATCGTTGTTACTGGATCGGCAGCATCCATCGCGTTCCCTGTATAAGTCTCTTCGACAGCTACTCCTTCTTGTTTCATATTTTCCTGCTTGGAAGCGCACCATGCACCATAGTATATGCGTATTCTACACCTTGACCATAAGCACCAGTGTGTTCCTTTACAATCTCCATTACAGCATCATAAGTATCTTTGTGTGCCCAGTCACGTTGGTATTCAAGTAAAACTTGAATTGCTGTCACTGGAATTGCACCAGCTTGTTCCACACGACGCATAGCAGCGTTATGTGCTGTCAAACTAGTACCACCTGAAGCATCATCAACTGCATACACCTCATAGCCAGCTTTCATTGCTTCAAGCACAGGGAATGCAAGGCAAACTTCAGTCCAAAGTGCTGCAAATATTAATTTCTTTCTACCTGTTGCTTTAACTGCCTCAACAAATTTTGGATCTTCCCAAGAGTTCATTGAACTGCGTTCTATAATTTCATGGCTTGGGAATATGTCAAGAATTTGTGGCCAAAAATAACCAGAAAAGCTACGTGTCTCAACTGTAGTAAGAATAGTAGGTACGTTAAAAGTTTTTGCTGATTTAGCAAGCAACATAACGTTATTAATCAATGTTTGTCTATCAATACTTGCAACTCCAAAAGTCATTTGAGGCTGAAAATCAATTAAAATTAAGGTACTGTTCTCTGGATTTAACAATTCTAAATTACTCATAATAAAACGCTCCTTTTTCAAATTGTTGAAAATAATGTATTTTCTGTTAATTAAAACTGTAATCGTAAAAAAAAATTTGCTATACCTTTTAATTAAAAAGAGAGTGCTGATTTAATCAGCACTAAATGTATACTATCTATTTTTTTGAAAGTGATTTAAAGTCATTTCTTTGAAATACATTTATGCATTTTGTTTACTAAGATCTCGCTGCGCGCCCATATAGCTTCCAATTATATTTTGATAGCCTGGAAGATTACTAGCAAGCAAATTGCCAAAACCTTCGACATCGTTGCGCCAATCGCGTTGTAATTCGCAAGCTACGCTAAACCAGTTCATAAGTTGCACGCCACTATGTGCCATGCGAGTATTTGCAGCATCTGCAACTTGTTTACTGAAAGTTCCCGAAGCATCAGTAACAGCAAATACTTCATATCCAGCTTTTATAGCGGAAAGTGCCGGGAAAGTAACACAAACGTCCGTAACTACGCCCGCGATGATAAGTTGCTTTTTTCCAGTTTCTTCGATTGCTTTTACAAAATCATCATTATCCCATGCGTTAATTTGTCCAGGTCGAGCTATTTTTTGTGCGTGAGGAAAGAGATCAACCAATTCTTGCATTAAAGGTCCGTTAGGTCCGTTTTCAAAGCTTGTTGTTAAAATAACTGGTAAATCAAAAAATTTAGCAGTGTGAGCAAGAGCTAAAACATTGTTCTTAAATTCATCAACACCATAGTCACGTACTAGTCCGGACATAAGACCAGTTTGATGATCTACTAAAAGCACGACAGCATCATCTTTGTTAATACGAGAATAGAGATCAGTCATTATGTATTCCTCCTAAAAATTAAGTAATCGAAGAAAAGTTAAATAGTCGAATACTATCATAAGTTTCTTCGTTTGTTACGATTCGTTTATAACTAAGCTGACCAATAATATTAGTTATAGCAGCATTCACAGAACATGAAGTGCTATACAAATTTATAGTATTTGAAAACTGATTCGTTAATCAATTCTAAATTATCTATAATTGGTATAGGTCGTAACTATAGTTGTTTTCACTATAAAATAGATTGATTTTACCTATACATTCTATAGATAGAACGATATTGATAGTCATCTATTTTTGTTATTAGAATTGAATAGGAGGAATGTTCAGCAAATACTTCGTGATGAAAAAGGTAGGAGATGGAGAATTGTCCATAAACAGAAAATGAATTCATCGGAACAGTAGAGTTTCATGCATAGAGTTCACAACATAAACATGCATAAATAGGCTATGAGATTCATCCGGATTATTGAAGAAAAGAATATATTAGAATATTTTTGGAGGTAGAAGAATGGCAAAAATTACTGTAGGAACCGAAAATCAAGCACCAATTGAGATATATTATGAGGATCATGGCACAGGAAAACCAGTTGTACTCATTCATGGTTGGCCGTTAAGCGGTCGATCTTGGGAATACCAAGTTCCCGCTCTTGTTGAGGCTGGATACAGAGTTATAACATATGATCGTCGAGGTTTTGGACAATCATCTCAGCCGTGGGAAGGGTATGAATATGATACCTTTACTTCTGATTTACATCAACTATTAGAACAGTTAGAGCTTCAAAATGTCACACTTGTTGGTTTTTCTATGGGTGGAGGCGAGGTAGCCCGGTATATTGGAAAATATGGAACTAATAGAGTAGAGAAGGCTGTATTTGCAGGAGCTGTACCACCATTCCTTTACAAGTCAGCAGATCATCCTGAGGGTGTATTAGATGATGTAGCAATTCAAGAATTTGAAAATGGAGTAAAAAGTGATCGCCTAGCATTCCTTGATGAGTTTACGAAAGGATTTTTTGCTGCTGGAGATCGAACTGACTTAGTTAGTGAACCATTTCGACTTTACAATAGGGATATCGCTGCGGGTGCATCGCCTAAAGGAACACTAGATTGTATCGCTGCTTTCAGCAAAACAGACTTCAGAGGCGATTTAGCTAAGGTTAATATACCTACCCTTATTATTCATGGTGATTCAGATGCAACTGTACCATTTGAATATAGTGGGAAATTAACACATGAAGCAATTCCTAATTCTAAAGTAACGTTAATAAAGGGTGGTCCACATGGGCTAAATGCAACGCATGCCAAAGAATTTAATGAAGCACTCCTGTTATTTTTAAAGGACTGATTACAACTATATAATTGTTAATTGATAAATTATAAACAAGTAAAAATAAAGTTTTATAAAAGATGCTCTTGGATAAATCCAGGAGCATCTTTTTAAATGCGGGAGTAGTGCACCACTGTAATCATCCATTACGAAATTTCTACTTATTTTTAAATTTTGATATTGAGACGTTAGCATGAAAAATACTCATTAATTTCGAATTGAATAATCTTCTTAACAGCTAAAATTTATTGATTAGAGTTTTTTTTTAGGTCTCTTAGATGTATTGATATATTACTATCAAGATAATATTTTGAATAATCCTCAAAACAAAGAAACGTTTTGTCAGAAAACAATAAAATCTTATTAATTTTTATAATTAGTAGAATTTTTGTAGAAATAATTCTCTTAATATATTAAAATAACATCGTATTATGTCAGATTTTAATTAGGGGAGAGAAATTTTATGTTGAAAAAAATCATTCCAGTTGCTTTAGCATTAAGTACAGTTACTTTTACTAGTGTATTTGCTGCGCCTTCAATCCAAGCAAGTACAGAACAAAACCGCTACATAGATGTACAAATGCTCGGTATTAACGATTTTCATGGGCAACTAGACACTGTAAAAAAAATTAACAATAAAGATGCAGGGGGAATTGAGTACTTAGGGGCTTATTTACGTGATCGTGAAAAACAAAATCCAAATACATTAAAGGTACATGCTGGAGATGTTGTTGGAGCAAGTACTCCTGTTTCAGCATTATTACAAGACGAACCTACAATTGAATTTCTAAATGATTTGAAATTCGATGTTGGAACGATAGGAAATCATGAATTTGATGAAGGTGTTGAGGAAATGCATCGCCTTATTTATGGTGGATACCATGAGAAAACAGGGGATTTTAAAGGAGCAAAATTCCCATATGTTGCTGCGAATTTCTATAATAAATCCACCGGTCGTTTATTTTTACCACCATTCACTATAAAAAAGGTACAAGGAGTTCCTGTTGGCTTTATCGGAGTCGTAACAACGGATGTTCCTAACCTTGTTATGCCTACTATGCTAAAGAATGTAGAAATTACAGATGAAGTTGAAGCTATTAACAAATCCGTAAAGCAATTAAAAAAACTAGGCGTTAAATCTATCGTTGTTCTTGCACATAACGGAGGTACAACAGATGGGAACGGCGTAACAAATGGTGATATCGTCCGATTAGCAAATGAGACTGATCCGGAAGTCGATGTTATTTTTGGTGGGCATAGCCACACTTATGTAAATGGAACTGTTAATAATAAACTTGTCGTACAAGCAAATTCTTATGGTATGGCTTTTGCTGATGTTGATGTAAAGATTGATCGTAAGACACAAGATATTGTTGAGAAAAAAGCGGAAATTGTTACAACTTACCATGAAGGCATGGAGCCTGATAAAAAAATAAAGAAGAAGATGGAGAAATATCAAGCAAAAATCGCACCTCTTGTTAATGAAGTTGTAGGTAAGTCTATTGCTCCACTAGATCGCAAACTCAATACGGCTGGTGAATCTACTCTTGGAAATTTGGTTGCTGATGCCCAGCGTGCAACAATGCAATCCCAAATTGCACTTATGAATCCTGGTGGTATTCGTAATGACTTAGATGCTGGTGATATTACATGGGGAGAGATATATGGTATTCAACCATTCGGAAATCAATTAATAAAAGTAAATTTAACAGGTCAAGACATTCGTGATATTTTAAATCAACAATGGCAAAAAGATATAACAAGAATGCTTCAAATTTCAGGGATCCAATACACTTGGGATGCGAATAAGCCTAATGGAGAAAAAGTAAAAAGTATTCGCTTAACAAATGGAGAAGAAATCATTCCTTCTAAAACTTACAGCGTCGTTGCGAACGCATTTCTAGCTTCAGGTGGAGATGGATTTGTATCCTTTAAAAACGGTAAAGATGCTGAAACAGGACCAACCGATTTTGAAGCACTAGTAGATTATATAAAAAAATCAAAAGAACCAATTCAGTCTATTATTGATGGAAGAATTCAAAAAATAAATTAGTTTTTTATTAATCTCAAAAACAACTAGATTACCTGTGCGCTATACTTTTTAGTGTACAGGTAATCTATTTTTTTGATTTGAAATAGTCTAACTGTGGCCAATGGGTATACCGTCTAGATGCAGAGTGCCGAAAAAAATTGAAATAAACAAAAGTCGATATCCTGGACGTACAGGGAGTCTTTTTTGAAAAAACGGGACATAGCGAACATCAAACAGGCTTAACGATGGATGTTAAAAGTATAAATAATGAACTAGAGTTATCATTTGCTAAGACGAAGGAAGGGAAATGGCTGAAAGAAAATGTGCATCGTGCAGGATTTATTATTCGCTATCCAAAGGAAAAAGAGAATGTAATTGGTTATGCGTATGAACCTTGGCACATTCGCTATGTAGGGGATGATGCTGAAAAAATATACAAGGAAAAACTAACTTTAGGGGAATATATGAGATAAGAAGGCTAAAGTGAATTGGAAATCTGTATTTTTTGTTTGGAGAATAGTATTTTATAAAATAGTAGGGTACTTTATTTTAATAGATTGAAAAACTGCCTATCTAAAAATTTGATAGGCAGTTTTTTCTTTTGAGCACTAAGTGAAATGAGTTTATTATGTTCGTACATATGAAAAGTGTAATGTACAAATATATCCCAAACACAAATTATTGCCCCTCATTATTAGTGATAGGATAACTACTTAAGGACAAAAAAGAATTGGCTAACTTTTGTGCAAAATGTAATGGAGGCTCTACAGATTGGATATGAATATACATAATTAAGGGATTCATGTACAGCCAGTGATTATGTAAAGCACTTACAATAATTCCTTGTTGTACAATTGATTTCATAAATGCAGGAGTCTCTTCTTGTAGAATAGCGATTTCGCCTAAATTTAATGCATTACCATTTTGATCCAACGATTCAAAACTTACTCCGACGGGTACTACATAGGTACTCGGTTTTCCTTGAACAAGTACCCTAAAATCGCGGTGAAAAGACACCGAACAACCACCTTGACTTATTTTACTTTTCCCTTTAAGTATTGTAGCAAATTGTTCACAAATGAAATTAAAATTTTGCATAAATTCAATCCCTTTCTCGTACAAAATTATGTAATTAGAGATTTGATTGATGAAATACAGATAAACAATCTTTCTTCAACATTCAAAAAACAGGCTATAATTTTAATTTATTCAATGATTATTTTAAAAGAAATGCACGTTATATTATTTAAATATTTAGAATTTAATCGAAAATGATTAGTATATTCGAGTTATTAAATTTATGATTCATGATAGTCCGTTCGAGATATTGTTATAAAAAATCTATAAAGTATGCAATTATACGCTTTTAGTCTATGTAGGTTAGATAAATATGTGTCTAAATTTGAATGATAAAACTAGAAAAACAACGGTGAGAAAATAACCAATAATATTTTATTTTCTATAAAAAAGTACTGCTAAATAGTATTTTTTTCGAAATAAGTCTTTCTTATATAAGTATATTGCTACTATGAACATATCTATTTAAAAACAAGACTTTTTTGAATACAAAAGAATGGGTTCTAAAATACCTTGCTTATTCACGAAGAATTCAGTTGTTTCTCCTTGTATCTATTTATATTTTTAAGTATAGAAAAAACCTCTTATGAATATAGAAGGGAATTCCTTATGTTTTTCTTAAACAAATTATTAAATTACGGTTATTTTAACCAAAATTTTCATAGAAATACCTTTTAAAAGAACATTAGTTCGTATGTAATAAGAACAAATGTTCTTTATTAGGGGTGATAATCTTGTATGATTATTCTCTTTTACCGAATCGTATTATTCTTTGTGTAGACCTTCGTAGCTTCTATGCAAGTGTGTCATGTATTAAAAAAGGACTGGATCCACGTTATACAAAATTGGCTGTCGTAGGAGATGTAAATCGGAGTGGATCAATCGTATTAGCAGTAACACCGCCATTAAAAGCGTTAGGGATTAAGAAAATGGCAAGGTTGTACGAAATACCGAAGCGGCCAGATATTATTATTGTAAATCCGATTATGCATACGTATATGAAATGTTCAACTTTCATAACTAGTTTAGCTTTGCAATATGTTGCGCCGGAAGATTTTCATCAATATAGTATCGATGAGTTTTTCATGGATATGACTGCAAGTATTCATTTGTTTGCGAGTAATCCGCTCGAATTCGCATTAAAGCTCAAGCGAGAAATATATGAACGTACACGGATTGAAAGTACGATTGGTATAGGGCCTAATTTATTATTGAGTAAAGTAGCGATGGATATTGAAGCGAAAAAGAGTAAAGATGGAATAGCACACTGGACGTATGACGATATACCCGAGAAGTTATGGAGTATTAGACCACTCAGTAAATTTTGGGGTATATCGTACAAAACTGAAATGAAATTGAATCGAAAAGGTATACATACAATTGGAGAATTAGCTCAGTATCCTTTGAAATATTTAAAGCAATCTTTCGGTGTAATAGGGGAAGAATTACATTTACATAGTAACGGGATTGATTTTAGCAGAATAGCAGAGAAATACGTTCCAGCGACAACATCTATAGCGAAAAGCCAAATATTATTACGGGATTATTCGATAGGAGAGTTCGTAGTTATTTTATTAGAGCATATAGAAGAAGTTTGTTATAGGTTGAGAAGAGAAAAGAAATATGCACAAACAATTCATTTTTCAATTGGGTATAGCAAGGAATACGGTGGGGGAATAAAAAAGGCGCATACGTTAAATCGGGCAACAAATGTAACGATGGATATTTACAATGTTTGTACATATTTTTTATATGAGCGCTATACAGGAGAACCGATTAGATCGTTAAGTGTCTCATTAACAAATCTTATTAATGAAGGTGAAGAGCAAATTTCGCTTTTCGATAACATTGTACAAAGGGAAAAAGAAATCCGATTAACGAAAGTTATGGATGAAATTCGAACACGGTTTGGTAAGAACAGTATTTTACGTGGGATTTCCTACACAAGCGTCGCAACAGCAAGATATAGAAACACATTATTAGGAGGACATAAATCGTGAAGAATGCTAATATGCCAAAAGGAAGAGGGATGGTAAAGTGGCAACCGTTCGCTAGTATGCCAGAGCAATTCGCAGTTATTAAAGAAATGATACATGCGAAAACGAAAGTCACGCGTCCGATCTTAACAGAGGATGCAAAAGAAGTGCTTGAAAATAAGTTGTTATGTTCCTATTTAGGTGAGGAAGAGATTTTACTTACATATTATAAAGGTGGCTACTTATATAAAAATTACATAACAGTAGTTGATATTAATCCATTAAGAGAGGTGATTGTGTGTACTGATGCTTTTAGTACTAAGCGTACTTTTAAGTTTGTTGATGTAATTGAGATTAATTAAAGTATGTTTCTATGCAGTAGGATTATTTTTTAGCCTACTGCATAGAAAGGTCAGTTACAGTACTACACTTATACTAAAATATCTTATCCTTAACGTCCTACTGCTTTTATCCCGTAAACGCCCGATTGGTGAAGGCTAATAATCAGTGGGGTATGAACAAAACCCCCACTGATTAAAGTTTCACTTTATTACCGTTAAGGATGATACGATAATGTGGAAAAATGATGAACTCTCTAAACGATAGAATTAGTACTACCAGAAGTTAAAGGGTTTCTTGAAATTACGAATACGAGCTGTTAGGTAGTACTATATTCATTTAGAAAAGGCCGTTTTAAATAATAGTAGACATAATCAAGGCAATACTTAATAACTAAAGAAAATAAGTAATTTAAACTTCAATTATGATAGGAAGGATCATTGGCTTTCTTTTTGTATGTGAGTATATAAAATGGCCAAGTGTTTCTCTTATTTCTCTTTTTAGAACATTCCATTGGTAAATATGTGCTTTTTGTAATTTGTTGATAGTTTCCACAACTAATTGATTAATTTTCTTTAAGAAATCTTCTGAATCGCGAACATATACAAACCCACGAGAAATTGTGTCTGGGCCAGAAATTATTTTTTCTTCCGTTTTACTTAAGGTGATAACTATTACAAGCATGCCATCTTCAGAAAGTTGTTTACGATCGCGCAATAAGGCGTTCCCAACATCTCCAATACCTAATCCATCTACATATATATTACCGGCAGGTATACGCCTAGTTTGCATGGCGGTTTGATTTTTAATATCAACAACATCTCCATTGCCGATAACATAAATATTATCTTTCTTGACACCAACGGATTCGGCCAATTGACGGTGATGATGTAGCATTCTAAATTCACCGTGTATTGGAATGAAATATTTAGGTTTCATTAAAGTAAGCATCAATTTTAATTCCTCTTGATATGCATGTCCAGAAACATGCATTCCCGTTGAACTTCCAGATCCATAAATAACATTTGCTCCTAATAGGAATAGGTTATCTATAATACGTGAAACATTACGTTCATTTCCTGGTATAGGGGATGCAGACAAAATGACTGTGTCACCCGGTAAAATATCAACTTGTCGATAATTTCCACTAGCCAACCGGGCCAGAGCGGCCATAGGTTCACCTTGACTACCAGTGCAAAGTATAGCGACTTTCTCGGGCTCTAACTGGTTAATTTCATTTGCTTCGATTAACATTCCTTCAGGGATATTCAAATAGCCTTGTTCTAAGGCAACAGAAACTACATTTACCATGCTTCTTCCAAGGAGGGCAAGCTTTCTATTTGTTTTCAAAGCGGCATCTACTATTTGCTGTACACGATTCACATTAGACGCAAAGGTAGATATAATAACTTTTCTATGAGCCTTGATAAATGCTTCTTCAATTTTTTCACCTACTAATCGCTCTGATGGAGTAAATCCAGAACGTTCGGCATTTGTACTTTCTGAGAGGAGAGCTAAAACACCGTTACTTCCGATATTAGCCATTTTGTGGATGTCTGGATATTGATTGTTTACAGGAGTTAAATCAAATTTAAAATCACCTGTATGGACTACTGTACCCTCTGGTGTATGAAAAGCAATCCCAAGACAATCGGGAATACTATGATTTGTTTTGAAAAAGGATAAATTTATTTGTCCAAACTCAATTAAAGACTCAGAGTCAATAATAGTTAATTGTGTCGAATCTTGAAGTTTATGTTCTTTTAATTTAATACCGATTAAGCCTAAAGTTAATTTTGTTGCGTAAATTGGCACATTCAATTGCTTTAAAAAATACGGAATACCTCCAATGTGATCTTCGTGTCCGTGTGTAACAATTAAGCCTCGAATTTTATCTTTATTTTCTTGCAAATATGTAATGTCAGGAATTATTAAATCTATTCCTAATAAACTCTCATCAGGAAATTTAGAACCACAATCAATGATTACAATGTCATTTGAATATTGTATGACATACATATTCTTACCAATTTCATTAACACCACCTAAAGCAAAAATAGATAGTTTTTCATTTATTGTACTCAAATGAATATCCTCCTTTTTAAAACAAGTTTACTTGAAGCTATGTAAAGGGTTATGACCAACCATTGATAAATAATTGGTCATAATTATCTTAAAGATCCATATCTTTTAATCCGGGACTATGCTCATTTGGCATTTCAGGAAGTTCTGGTACAGGAAAACCTTTTGGTGGGTCAGTTACTGTTAATGTTCCTTTGTTTCTACTTGGTGATTCACCTTGGAAAATTTCTCCCATTCTTGTTGGATCTAATCTAAAATTAAATTGTGCATTATGAAATCCCATATCTACATACTTTCTGCACTCTGGGTACTTATTAATATCATAGTTCGGCACAGGGAAAAGTTTCCCCCACTCAACACCCAATGTCTCTAATGCTTTTGCAAAGGCGTTTTGATGTGCATTATCACGTACAATTAAAAATGCAAGTGTCTCTCTAAAAGTTTGATTTGAACTCATTTCATAAATTCTAGTCTTTTGAAGTACACCTGTTGATTCAAGTACTACATTATCTAGTAAATCACTAATTAAATTTCCATGACTGTATACCCAAGATCCATTCCATGGGTTTCCAGCCGCATCCACTGGCAATTAACTTTGAGCACCTACAATAAAGTGATGTGGGTTTGCGTGCTTAACTGCCTCATCAAGAGGTGCTTTGTCAATACCAGCATTCCCTGGTGTAGGTTCACCAGCTCCATTTAATAGTTGATTAATTGTATTTTGTACAAGTTCTACATGGCTTATTTCTTCTAAAAAAACACCTCGAAGTAAATCACGATATTGCTTCTCTTTACCTCTGAAATTTGAGCTTTGGAAGAAATATTGCATCATTGTACGCATTTCACCATAATGCCCACCTAATATTTCTTGTAGAACTTTTGCAGCAGCTGGATCTGGTTTATCTGGCTTAATAATATTAATAAGTTCTTCTTTATAATAAAACATGAAGTACACCTCTTTTTATGATAGTCAACATTGTTATGATGTCCGCGATGTGGTTATTAAATACTGTAATTCATTTTTTTTCCATATGAGGGCTATCTCAAAATGCGTAGATTTAAAATAATCATTTTAGGTGTGAGAGGAAGGGGGAAGTTATAAAGGAAAGTATGTTGTAATCAAAGTTAACTACTAGAATTTAATAAAAGAGAAGATAATTATTAGGCTAGCCCTGAGAACGTGGATTTGTTAAGTCAAACTGAAATGTATATTTGAAAAATTAAAAAAGATAAGACATGGAATCTTATCTTTATCATTAATAATAATGAATTAAAAAGGATATAGCCTCAAGGCTTCAGAATGACTTTTATACAATCATCTTCACGATTATTAAAAATTTGATAACCGTAGCTCGCTTCTTCAAGGGGAATTTTGTGTGTAATAATCTCTTTTGGATCAAATTCTTTATTTGTTATTTTTTCAAATAGTTCTGGCATAAAATGAATGACAGGTGCTTGTCCCATTTTAAGATTAATATTTCTAACCCAAAATGCACCGAGTGGAAATGCATTATAGTTGCCACCATAAACGCCTGTCATTTGAACCGTTCCATATTTTTTTACTGCTTTCGTAGCGATTTGAATAGGGCCGAGGGTTCCACCTTGTAATTTTAATTTTTGTTCCAAAAACTCTAAAGGTGATTTTTTTCCATCCATTCCTACGCAATCAATGACTACATCGGCACCACCATGTGTAATTTCCTTTAAATGTTCTCCCATATCAGGAAATTTTGTAAACTCAAACACCTCAACATTGTTAATCTTTTTTGCATAATTTATTCGGTAATCTAAGTAATCGACTGCGATTACGCGCTTAGCGCCTTGCATCCAAGCAAATTTTTGTGTCATTAATCCAACAGGTCCACAACCGAGGACGATAACAGTATCACCTCGCTTGACACCTGCATTTATTACACTCCAATAGGCTGTTGGTAAAACATCTGATAAAAACAGTAGGGATTCATCTTCAAGTTCGCAGGATTCTGGTATAACAAATGGAGTGAAATTTCCAAAAGGAACTTTTAAATATTCAGCTTGTCCACCAGGATGGTTACCAAATTTTTCTGTATAACCAAAGTATCCACCAGAATCATAATGAGGATTGGAGTTGTCACATTGGCTTTCCATTTCATGTTGGCAATAGAAACAATGTCCACAAGCAACGTTAAAGGGAATCACAACACGATCGCCTTTTTTCACTTTAGTGACATCTGGCCCGACCTCTTCAACGATTCCCATTGGTTCATGGCCGATAATGTATCCTGGAGGTAAAGGCATGTTACCTTGATATAAATGTAAATCAGAACCACAAATAGCGGTTGAAGTAATTTTTACAATAATATCATCTTTTTTTTCTAATTTTGCATCATCAACTTGTTTAACCTGTACTTGGTTTGGTCCTTGATAGGTCACAGCTTTCATAATTTCATATCTCATTTTGAATCATTTCTCAAAACATACTGTATATGTATCCTTTGGCAAAGCAGAAATCTTTATTAAACGGAGGTCTATACCTAGTGTTGTTATGAAAGTACGTTATAGCAGCTTTTCTTTCTTAAGTCTTTTGTCCTATTTTAAGAAGAAAATCAACATTTATACATAATCTACTTTCCATAAAAAGGATAACTATTATTTCATAGTTCGTAGCATATTAAAAACATCGGAGGTGAAACAATATGGCAAACAATAATAGTGGAAGTCGTAATGAATTATTAGTTCGAGGAGCTGAACAAGCTCTTGATCAAATGAAATATGAAATTGCACAAGAGTTTGGTGTACAACTTGGTGCAGATGCAACAGCTCGTTCAAATGGATCTGTTGGTGGTGAAATTACAAAACGTTTAGTAGCAATGGCTGAACAACAACTTGGTGGTAGAGCTAACCGCTAAGTGAATTAGTGAAAAATATAGCAAATCTTTAAATCAATTTCTTTTGTATATTTATAAAAAATAAACCCATATAGTAAGTGGATTCTCACTCAAAGATTATCGATAATTTTCTTTCATAATCTTTGGGTATTTTATTTGTAAACTACTTTCCTAAACAATAAACACGCAGTGTTGGAAAGGTGTTTTCCATGCATAGTAGAAAATCTTTTGCAGGAAAAAGCATACTTAAAAATTTGATTTCAATATTGAAATCAATATTCATTATGATATTTTCGAAAGGGAGGAATTTAAAAATGGGTATATTAAGTGGAAATCCTCAAAATGAGCCTTTACATTACGGAGAGGTATTTGACATTTGGAGCTATCTTCTTGCTGCACAAGGTGCCATTGCAAGTCATCAAGTATTTATGAATCATACAGGTGATGAAGACTTGAAGAAGTTTTTAGAAAGCCTAATTGAAAATGATATGAATTCGGAAATAGAAGAATTAAAGGCGCTTTTAAAAGTTAATGGGGTCGCTTTACCGCCTGCTCCTCCAGAACGACCAGTTGCATCTATTGAAGACATTCCTCCGGGAGCACGTATTAATGATGTTGAAATTGCAGCTGCTGTTTCTACAGGGTTAGCAGCTGGCCTTGTGACATGTAGTCAAGTAATGGGAAAATGTCTTCGAGAAGATGTAGGCATGCTATTCGGACAATTCCATATGAAAAAAACGCAGGCAGGTGTAACGTTGCTACGTTTAAGTAAGAAAAAAGGCTGGGTAGTTCCACCGCCATTACATGTAAGAAATTCTGATCAAGCTTAATAAACAAAAATAAAAAGTGGCCAACGCCACTTTTTATTTTTGTTTATCAGATTTATCCTCAAGTTTGGATTTATTTATTGTGGAAGAATTTATATATTCATCTGACATCTCCATAGCATATTTATCATGGTGAATAGGATTATGTTCTCTTAATTCATTGTCTTTATGCAGTACTAACTTCTGCATATAAATGTGGAAAAAAACTTCTATTCCGCCAATAATTAAAGCGGCTATAAATGAAGAAAATCCAATGTTACGAGTGGAATCTAAATCAGTAAACAACGATGTTAGCAACCAAATTCCAAAGAAGGTTAAGCCAAAATCTGCAATGGTGGCAATCATATTTCCGTATTTAGGTAAAATAAAGAGATCTCCGATTAAATAGGCAGCTCCTGTAAGAAGAAGAGAAATCAGTAATATTCTAGGAATTGAAATATCTTGAAAAATACCGAGTATGATTAATAATACTGCAGTTATAGCTGTATATTTAATTAATAAAGCAACAATATGTTTCATCATTTTCCTCCATTGTTTAAAGGTATATAGAATAAAATATTTCATTGAAAACGGGTTATGCTTTTATATAGCGTAACCCGTTTCATTTTGTGATGGAGGCATATTTATGATATCCCATGGCACGTATGTTGCATTTCGGTCTCCTACACACTACTATTTTTGGATAAAAGTGCATGAATTATACCTTCGAATGCGTGGTCATAATTACCAGTTAATTAGATATATATTTTGGCATGCAATTTAACATATTAAAGAAAGAAGGGGGTGAAATAACATGTCAAACAATAATAGTGGAAGCAACAATCAATTATTAGTACGTGGCGCTGAGCAAGCTCTTGATCAAATGAAATATGAAATTGCTCAAGAATTTGGTGTACAACTTGGTGCAGATGCAACAGCTCGTGCAAACGGATCTGTCGGTGGTGAAATTACAAAACGCCTAGTATCATTAGCTGAGCAACAACTTGGCGGTGGGGTTACTCGTTAATTTTATATGTTGAATGGATATAGAGGAGAGGCATATGGCCTCTCCTTTTTCATACATTTCTTTTTCAATTTATATTTAATATTTACAACTATAAAATATTAGAATTTGAAAATCTGAAATCTTATTTATATAGGTACTACTTTTAGCTATTGATGCCTTAAATATTTAACTGAAGAGGATTAAATCTTTTATGAAACTAGAAGCTCATTTAAAAAAATGAATTTTTAGTACATGGTTAAAGATATATAGTGTTGTATAAGTTTTAAGAATTATAAATAAAAAGCAGTTAGCAAAAGCTAACTGCAATGAGAAAGTTACATCCATGAATTTAAGGAGTATAACCATTTTATGGGTTAAATATAGTATGAATAAAGAAACTAATTTTATGTAAAAAATTAAAAAAGAGCAGTTATTTATAATGACCGCTCTTTACTGGTAAGAAGTACAACCTGGGTAAGAAGCAGATTATACTCCAGATATTATTTGTAGAGTATCGAGTTTTATTCACAAAGGTAGGATGAGTCAACATCTAAAAATAGGTTGCAATTTTTCAAAGAACAAGATTTTGATTTTTTATTACATTTTAGTTCTTGAATGTGAAAAGTATACAAAATATTTCTTTGTTTAATACATCTTTCGGTCCACATATTTTCCGTAATCAGGTACAGCAATTTTATCAAATTCTTGAACGAGTGTTTTGAGGTTTGTTGATAGCACTTCACCTGACATCGGTAGCCCATGTCCAGTAACAGCGACCAGAGGCTTTAATTCTTCTAATTTAATGACGGATTCTTTAGCAGCTTTCCAGTCTGTTGTTAAATAACGAGGCGGACCGCTTATTTCCTGTTCCTGAGTAATTACCTTATATAGATATTCCTGTTTCACTGTAACAAAAGCATCGCCAGCAATTAAAATTCGGTCTTTTTCGCGGAATAACGAAATATGCCCAGGGGTATGACCTGGTGTATGAATCCATTTAAACCCTGGCATATGTGGAACAGTTCCATCAGCAGGTAGCGTTTTTACGTTATTCCCTAAATCGATTGGTTCGTTAGGGAACAGAGGGGATATTTTCGCTATCATACCACCTTCAACTGTAGGATCTGGTTCAGGGTAGCTTTGTTGTCCAGTCAGGAACGGTATCTCCATTTGATGAGCATAGACTGGAACATCCCAATGTTTGACGAGTTCAATTATTCCTCCAACATGATCAAAATGTCCATGAGTTAAAATAATTACTTTTGGGCGGCTATTTGCACCAAAGCGATCTTCAGCGACAGAGATAATTTCATCTGCAGATTTAGGCATTCCAGCATCTACTAAAACAAAATCATTTGCTTGCGGACTTCCGAATAAGCAGATGTTGACGATTTGAGTAGTGTAACAAAATAAATCAGGTAATACCTCGATGCCATGACCACTTCCAATTGAAGTTGCCGGAATAAACTTGTAATCACTTCCATAATTCATTTCATTATCCAATTGTTATCCCCCTAAAGTTATTTTAATACCACATTATAGTTCCCTAATTTTGAAAATCCATTTGTGGGGATTTGGTAAAAGGGATTTAGTGTTACAAAAGTCAATTATTTTAGTTTTAGAATAAGAGGAGAGACTTTAACAAATATATATCACCTTATATAAAGTAAAAATAAAAGTTTATTGATTTTAAAGTCGCAGTTGCTACTATTTTTTGAGGAAAGCCATAATCAATTCCACTAAAATAAAAGATAACGGCATTTTTATAACGGAAGGAAAAATTTTGGCATGCGCCGAGGCTAATTATGAAAAAATTAAGGCTGGAATGAAATAACTCATCGGATGCTTTAGAACAAAGTAATGTATGTTATACGATTAAGAGTGTGGACTTCAAGAAATAAAAAGAAAAGATCTCATTGACAATGATAATGAAAATCATTATCATTTATTTGAGAGATAATTTATTTGTATAAAGGGAGATATTGCTTTGAAAAAACATAATATGAGAGCGTTAGTAGTAGCTACAACATTAGCTATTCCTTTTGCTGTTTATTCTAGCCCAGTGCAAGCAACGGAAAAAATAGCAGAAAATAAAGCAGGAGTTATGGTAACAGATCGTGTATATAATGTTGAAATCAAAATATATAAAGATCAAAAAGATGAGCCATCCATGGTGTCTCAATACATAAAAGATCCCAAAGTTAAGATTGAAAATGGGAAAAAAGTTGTTACTGCAACAGTACAAGATAGCGATTATTTCCAATATCTTAGAATAGAAGATAGAAATCAACCAGGTGTATTTCACGATGTGAAAGTATTGTCAGAAGATAAGAGGAAAAATGGGACGAAAGTAGTTCAGTTTGAAATAGGAGAATTTTCGAAGAGATATAATATGCAAATGCAAATGCATATTCTCATTCCTGCTATTGGATATGATCATAAATATCAAGTTCAATTTGAAATTTCAGATTCGACAGTAAATAACAAAGAAACTGAGAAACCAGATGATAATTCTAATGCAGGTGATAAGGAAACGGATCATCAAATTGATAGTCAAAATATGATAACGGACAAAAAATTAAGGGAACTTGTTAATAAAAAAGTATTTAATAGAAAAGATTTAAATACACCAATTACGAAAGAAGAGTTATTACAAGTAAAAAACTTATTTTTAAATACGAATGAGATCCTCGACTATAGTGGATTGAAATATATGCCAAATTTAAAGTCTTTAACAGTTGCTAATGCAAAGATAACAGATCCGTCGTTCTTTGCGAACTTAAAACAATTGAACCATTTAGCTTTGCGCGGTAATGAAATTGTAGATGTAACACCGCTTATTAAAATGGATAATTTAGAATCTCTTGATTTAAGTAATAATAAAATTACGAACGTTGCACCACTAACTGAAATGAAGAATGTGAAAAGTTTATATGTAGCAGGCAATCAAATTGAAGATGTAACAGCATTAGCAAAAATGGGACAATTAGATTACTTGAATTTAGCAAATAATAAAATTACGAACGTTGCTCCATTAAGCTCGTTAAAAAATGTAACATACTTAACTTTAGCGGGTAATCAAGTTGAAGATATTACACCGTTATATGCATTACCTTTAAAAGATTTAGTATTAACGCGTAATAAGGTTAAAGATGTATCGGGCATTGACCAATTGAATCAATTAGATGAATTATGGATTGGGAAAAATCAAATTGAAGACGTGACACCACTTACTAAAATGACTCATCTTAAAGTATTAGATGTACCTAATAATGAGTTAAAGGATATTACTCCATTATCAAATTTAGTAAACTTGCAAAAACTTGATTTAGAGGCAAATTATATTTCTGATTTATCACCAATTAGTCAGTTGAAAAAACTAACGTTTTTAAGCCTTGTAGCGAATGAAATTCGTGACGTTAGACCTGTTATCGAATTAAGTAAGCAAGCATACATTAATATTCAAAATCAAAAAGTCTTTTTAGAGGACGTAGAAGTACATAAAGCAGTGAAAGTACCTATTTATGAAAAAGACGGTGAAATCTCTACAAAAATCCGTTTAAAAAGTGATGGCGGCACTTACAATAATGGTGTAATTACATGGAATACGTTAGGTGAGAAAGTATATGAGTTTGGAGTAAAAGATCCATTTGCTGATACAGGCATCTTTTACACTGGTACAGTAATACAAAATATTGTGGATAAAGTATCGGGAGAAGTGCCAGAACCAAAAGGAGAAGTGACAGAACTAAAAGGAGAAGTGACAGAACCAAAAGGAGAAGTGACAGAACCAAAAGGAGAAGTGACAGATCTAAAAGGTGAAGGAATAGATCGAGTGAATTCGCAAATTACTAAAAATAACGCATTGAATAAACAAATTGTTAAGAAGGAACAGATATTACCTGCTACAGGACATGATACGAATTGGTTATCCGTTTTTGGTGGGGGATTAATGTTGATAGGAGCTTATTTATATAGAAGGTTAAAGAGAGTTAACTAAAATAAAAACCTTTTTGCTAACTAATGAATTGAAAAATCGAAGTAATCTGTGCGACACAGTTATTTGAAGGGATTAGCCTAAATATAGGATTCTTTCTTTGAGCAAAATTAGATGTGTTATCCTGAATTTTTAATAATGGTAACAAAAATAAGAACAGCCATTCAACGAAGAAGGCTGTTCTTATTTTTATTTCAATAGATATTTTTACATTATCAATCTGTCTGGATTGTCTTTTTTCTTTTAGTAACTTTATATTTTAATAAGAAGCTTCTTAAATAAATAATAGTAAGTCAGCTTAGGTGAATCCATTTTTATTTTCTATATCTCTTCCTAACTTAATTATATCATGTAATTAACGTTCGAAATAGACTGTTTATTCTTATTGACTACTGCTACAATCAAGAACACATGACTAGTAAGGAGAGATGTTAAATGAGTTCTTTCGTTCTCGATTTTCAGGAAATAGAAAAAACACAGCTTTTTCTCGTTGGTGGAAAAGGATTGAATTTAGGGGAGTTATCAAACATTCAAGGTATACAAGTGCCAGAAGGATTTTGTGTTACAACAGTAGGGTATGAAAAAGCCATTGAACAAATTGAAGTGTTTCATACTTTGTTGAATCAACTAGCCATACTAAAAATTGAGGACCGAGATCAAATTAGTGAAATTAGTAAGAAAATTAGAGAAGCCATTATGACAGTGGAAATTCCAGTTGATGTAGTGGAATCAGTAGCTCATTATCTCTCGCGTTTTGGAAATGAACATGCATATGCAGTGCGTTCTAGTGCTACTGCTGAAGATTTACCGTATGCCTCGTTTGCTGGTCAGCAAGATACGTATTTAAATATCATCGGAAAAGAAGCGGTTTTGCAGCATGTAAGAAAGTGTTGGGCTTCTTTATTTACAGATCGAGCGGTTATATACCGAATGCAAAACGGCTTTGATCATAATCAAGTTTCTATATGTGTTGTCGTTCAAAAAATGGTTTTCCCTGTGGCTTCAGGGATTTTATTTACTGCGGATCCGATTACTTCTAATAGGAAGGTGTTATCAATCGATGCCAGCTTTGGACTTGGCGAGGCGCTAGTATCTGGATTGGTTTCTGCCGATAATTATAAGGTAAAAGAAGACGAAATCGTCGAAAAGGTCATCGCAACGAAAAAATTAGCCATCTATGGACGAAAAGAAGGCGGAACAGAGACAAAGAAAATTCCTCCTAATCAGCAAAAAGTTCAAACACTTATTGAACAACAAATTTTACAACTAGCACGCATCGGAAGACAGATTGAAGCTTATTTTGGTTGTCCGCAAGATATTGAATGGTGTTTAGTTGATGATACATTTTATATTGTTCAAAGTAGGCCGATAACGACTTTGTATCCAATTCCAGAAGCGAATGATCAGGAAAATCATGTGTATGTATCGGTCGGTCACCAGCAAATGATGACGGATCCTTTGAAGCCATTAGGAATGTCTTTATTCCAGTTAACATCCTTTGGACCGAGGTTTCAAGCTGGGGGAAGGCTGTTTGTTGATGTTGCACAAAGATTGGCCTCACCTGCTAGTAGAGAATTTTTATTAAATACAATAGGAGAATCAGAGCCGCTTATTAAAGATGCATTAATGACTGTAATAGAGCGAGATAATTTTATTAAATTGTTACCGGATGAAGAAGAAAAAAGTCTTGGTAAAAGTATGCCACCTGCAAGCTCGCAACCACAAATCGAAAACGACCCAGCAATCGTTACGGATTTAATCAAGAACAGTCAAGCATCGATAGAAGAGTTAAAACAAAGTATTCAAACGAAATCAGGATCAGATGTACTTGATTTTATTTTAGAAGATATTCAGCAATTAAAGAAAATATTATTTCACCCGCAAAGTATGGCTGTCATTATGGCAGGTATGAATGCTTTATCATGGATCAATGAAAAGATGGAGCAATGGCTAGGAGAAAAAAATGCAGCAGACACACTTTCTCAATCTGTACAAAATAATATTACTTCAGAAATGGGTTTAGCATTATTGGATGTCGCAGATGTGATTCGTCCGTATCCAGAAGTCATTGCGTATTTACAGCATATAGAAGATGACAGCTTTTTAGATGAACTAGTTCAGTTTAAAGACGGGGAAAAAGTTCGAGATGCAATCGGGGCGTTTCTAAATAAATACGGAATGAGATGCAGCGGCGAAATCGATATTACGAAAACGCGCTGGAGTGAAAAACCAACTACAATTATCCCGATGATTTTAAATAATATAAGAGATTTTGAAGCTGGTGCTAGTAAGCGGAAGTTTGAAGAAGGGCTGCAGGAGGCTTTAAAAAGAGAAGAAGAGTTATTAGACAAATTGCAGTATTTAGCAGATGGCAAACAAAAAGTAGAAGAGACGAAGCGAATGATCAGTATAATTCGGAATTTCGCTGGCTATCGTGAATACCCAAAATACGGAATGATTAATCGCTATTTCATATATAAGCAGGCATTACTAAAAGAAGCCGAGCAACTCGTGCGAAATAACGTTATTACTGAAATAGAAGATATATACTATCTTACTTTTGAAGAACTTCACGAAGTCGTCCGCACGAATAAACTGGATTATAAGGTTATTCATAAACGAAAAAATGAGTACAAATTATATGAAAAACTAACGCCTCCGCGTGTTATTACTTCTGATGGTGAAATTATTATAGGTAAATATAAACGAGAAAATCTCCCTATCGAAGCAATAGTAGGTTTGCCTGTTTCTTCTGGAGTGGTAGAAGGGAGAGCGCGTGTTATTTTAAACATGGAAGATGCAAGTTTAGAAGATGGAGATATATTAGTTACGGCATTTACTGATCCTGGCTGGACGCCATTGTTTGTGTCTATAAAAGGGTTAGTTACGGAAGTTGGCGGACTCATGACACACGGGGCAGTGATTGCGCGTGAATATGGATTACCAGCAGTCGTCGGGGTAGAGAATGCTACGAAACGAATAAAAGACGGGCAACGAATTCGGGTACATGGAACAGAAGGGTATATTGAGATAGTGTAGTTATATTTTAAATAAAAAAATCGTCCACTAAATATAGCGGACGATTTTTTTATGATTTTAAGCTTGCTGCTATCACCCACCTGAAACTGAAAATTAAAATAAAAATGAGCATATGAATTGGATTTCTTTGAATGCCCCTGTCGTAGAAGGAGACATACATGCTACGATACTCATTCACATGCAAGAAGCAACCATGAACATTGATGAATTAGAATGTACATCAATCTAAAACAAAGAATATTTTCAAAAATATTACAAATTCAGACAACATATTGTAAATTGTCTGAATTTTCATTATTATATAAGCGTTATAACGTATTTAATATTGGGGAGGAATAGGGATGAAGAAAAAGCCTTTTAAAGTGCTGTCTACGCTTGCGGCGGCAGCGGTGCTTAGTTGCACATTTGGGGTAGGTAGTCAATCTGTTTATGCGGCAACGCCGTCTAATGTAGGATCTTTAAGTCCGATTGATGAAAATTTAATTCAAGAGGACCGTCTAGCAGATGCGCTCAAGAAACGCGGTGTAATTAATAATTCTGCGTCGAAAGAAGACACATTAAAAGCTGTTGAAAAATACGTAGAGAAGAAAAAAGGCGAAAATGCTGGGAAAGAACCAGCAACAGGGGATAGTGTCTCGAGAGAAGCGTTTGACTTTTTGAAAAAAGTGAAAGATGCAAAAGCAGATGCGAAAGAAAAAGCTGATCAACCTGCTAGTGGCCCGGTAGTTGGACAAGAGCCGGTTAAAGGGGGATTAAACGGCAAAGTACCAACTACTTCAGCGAAGCAAAAACAATATAATGGTGATGTCCGTAAAGATAAAGTGCTTGTATTGTTGGTGGAGTTTGCTGACTTTAAGCATAACAATATTGATCAAGTACCAGGTTATATGTATTCAAATGATTTTAATCCAGAACATTATCAAAAAATGTTATTTGGTAATGAGCCATTTACACTCTTTGATGGTTCAAAAGTACCAACATTTAAACAATATTATGAAGAGCAATCTGGTGGTAGTTATACAGTAGATGGCACAGTAACAAAGTGGTTGACAGTTCCTGGTAATGCGGCAGATTATGGCGCAGATGCAGGAGATGGCGGCCATGATAATAAAGGACCAAAAGGACCTCGTGATTTTGTAAAAGAAGCATTAAATGCGGCTGTAGAAAGTGGTATTGATTTATCTGAATTTGACGAATACGATCAATATGACAATAATGGTGATGGCAATAAAAATGAACCAGATGGTCTGATTGATCACTTAATGGTCATTCACGCTGGAGTTGGGCAAGATGGAGGCGGTGGTAGACTAGGTGATGATGCGATTTGGTCGCATCGTTGGCACCTTGGAACACCATATCCAATTGAAGGAACAAAAGCAAAAGTTGATAACTGGGGCGGTAAAATGGCAGCGTACGATTACACAATTGAGCCAGAAGACGGAGCAGTTGGTGTATTCGCACATGAATTTGGTCATGATTTAGGCCTTCCGGATGAGTATGATACGAAGTATTCAGGAGCAGGGGAGCCAATTAACTCTTGGTCTGTTATGAGCGGCGGCAGCTGGGCTGGTAAAATTGCAGGTACAACGCCACCGAGTTTCTCTCCACAAAACAAAGAGTTCTTTCAAAAGAACATGGGTGGAAACTGGGCAAATATTGTAGAGGTAGACTATGATAAATTAAATCGTGGTATCGGTTTTGCAACGTACTTAGACCAAAGTGTAACGAAATCAGCTCGTCCTGGTCTAATTCGCGTTAACTTACCAGATAAAGAAGTGAAAGGTATTCAGCCTGCATTCGGTAAGAAATATTACTATAGTACAAAAGGCGATAATCTTCATACAACATTAGAAACACCAGTGTTTGATTTAACAAATGCAACACTGGCGAAGTTTGATTACAAGTCATTGTATGAAATTGAAACAGATTATGACTTCCTTGAAGTATATGCAGTGACAGAGGATAATAAGAAAACGTTAGTCGATCGAATTGGCGAAAAGAATGTGAAAAATGGTCTAGATACAACGGATGGTAAATGGGTAGATAAGTCATATGACTTAAGCAAATTTAAAGGTCAAAAAGTAAAACTAGTATTTGAATACATTACAGATGGTGGCTTAGCACCGAACGGTTTTACTTTTGATAACGCTACATTAACTGTAGATGGAAATGTTGTCTTCTCTGATGATGCAGAAGGCGAATCGAAATTAAAATTAAATGGTTTCGTTGTAGCAAACGGTTTTGATAAGAAGAAACATAACTACTATTTAGAGTGGAGAAACTACGCTGGTGCTGACCAAGCATTAAAATATAGCAGCGGTGTACCGTATAATACAGGTCTTGTTGTATGGTATGCAGACTCTAGCTTTACAGATAATTGGGTTGGTATTCATCCAGGCGAAGGTTTCTTAGGGGTTGTTGACTCTCACCCAGAGGCAATTGTTGGAACGCTAAACGGCAAACCAACTGTTCAAGGTAGTACACGATACCAAATCGCAGATGCTGCATTCTCCTTTAACCAGACGCCAGCATGGAAAGTTGTATCTCCAACACGTGGAACATATGATTACAAAGGATTACCAGGTGTAACGAAGTTTGATGATTCTAAATTGTATATAAATGATTTAATCCCAGATGCAGGACGTAAATTACCGAAGTTTGGATTGAAATTTGAAGTAGTTGGACAAGCAGATGATAATTCTGCAGGTGCAGTTCGTTTATATCGTTAATAATGGAGAAGCTGTTGAAGGGGATTCCTTTCAACAGCTTTTTTCATAGAAACATAAATTTCATTAAGCAATTAGTTGATGTCCAGATTGATTAAAATATATTTCTATGCAGGTTGGCTTACTTCTTTAAACCAGCCGCATAAAACGGGCCGTGAACTGCGATAGTTGATAAAATACGAGCAATTTCCTTAGGTGTTTCTTTTTGGCCATTATTTAGCCATTGCTGAATGACACCTATATGAGCAGATGCCATATAAGAAGTTAGGTATTCGCTTGGAACAAGCAAACTCTCTTTATCAATAAGAGCCCCATTCGTATCTTCAAATAGTGTTTTCCACATAAAGTCTTTCAGTTTTGTTTGGAAAGATAAATCTCCTTTTGGACTTAGCACAGCTTTCATAAAATCACTATTTTCATTTAGAACTTCAAGAATAGAAGCGATAAGTACAAATGGGGTCGTTGGGGAAGGGTTTGAGCCAAGATCGGCAATCACTTCAGGGAATTTTTGTTTGGCAATGCTAGAAAACTCATGCATAATTTCTTCTTGGCATTTCGTCATTAAATCAAATTTATCTTGATAGTGCGCATAAAATGTACCGCGATTTATGTTCGCTTTCGTTGTAATATCTTTTACTGTAATGGCGTCAAAACCTTTTTTTTCAATAAGCTCCACTAGTGCATTTCGTATGGCCGTTTTCGTACGAATAACACGTAAATCTAAATTACTATCACGCAAAGCATGTCCCTCCTTAATTTTACTCAACACATTTAGAAAAAGTGTCTTATAACCGACACATTCACGATTTTTGATTATTGAATAAGATTTAGCTCAAACATATAATTCAAAATATAAATAAACAACACGTTGTTCGTTTATTGTAACGAAAATTAAAGGAGGAGAAAAGAAAATGTTTAAAAACAAACTTTTATTGTTAGCACCAGTTATTGCACTACTTGTTGTTTTTATTTTTTCATTAACATTATTCCCAACTGTTCAACCAAAGCCAAAAAACTTGCCAATAGCAATTGTAAATGAGGATCAAGGTGTAGAAGTTCCAAATCAACCGAAAATGAATATGGGGCAAACAATTGTTGATACGGTGAAAAAAACAGCGAAATCAGATGAAGAACCTGCGGTGAAGTGGGTAGAAGTGAAAAATAAGGAAGCAGTTCAAAAAGGTTTAAATAATCAAGAGTATTATGCAGCATTCGTCATTCCGAAAGAATTTAGTATGAAACAGGCTTCATTACGAACACCGCAGCCATCTTCACCAGAAGTAGAAATATTAATTAATCAAGGAATGAATACAGGTGCATCAACTATGGCAGGGCAAATATTAAATGGTGTAGTGGATAATATAAACAACAATGTCCGTACACAAATATTAGATGGATTGAAAGCAAGGGGAGCTACTTTAACAACAGATCAAGCTTCGAAATTAGTAACACCTATTGTAAAGAACGTGAAAAATGTGAATGAGGTCGGAAAAAATAGTGCGAACGGTAACTCACCAATGGCATTATTCCAGCCGTTATGGATTGCAAGTTTAGCTAGTGCAGCGATTATCTTTATTGCGATTAGTAAAATGCCGGTACGTACAAGAAAAGAAAACTTTGGATTAAAACTAAAACAAATAGTAGCTGGAGCAGTTGCGACACTTGTAATTGGTTTTGGCCTTACGTGGATTGCAGATGGGATGGTAGGGTTAAATATTTCGAATTTCACGGATACAGCGTTGTTCTTATCCATCACATCTTTTAGCTTCTTCTTAATGATATCGGCGGTACTTTCATTAGTTGGGCTAAAAGGTATCGGTTTATTCGCACTCTTACTATTCTTCGGGGCACCGTTATTATCATTAGCGCCTGAAATGTTGTCGCCATTTTATCAAGATTGGGTTTATTCTTGGTTACCAATGAAATTTATGATCGAAGGACTAAGGGAGATCTTCTTCTTCGGAAAAGGGGTAAGCTGGAATACACCTGTTACTGTGCTCGTTTGGATTGGTGTGGTAAGTATAGTTATTGTTTTAGTGACTGCTTTCAAACGTAGTGCAATAAAGGAACATAAAACAGAATTAAACGCTTAGAAAAAAGAACGTTTCACTCGTAGTGAAGCGTTTTTTTGTGGTGAAATGATTATTAGTCTATAGGGAAATGAAAAGTTCGTATTTGTGAGTTCTTTTTGTATACATGCTCCTACTATTTCAAATTGCATAAAATATCATGTGAAATAATGGAGGGGATACGATGTATAATTCGAATTATTATGATTCGTATAGGCAAAATGATAAGTTGATTCGTGATATTGAGAAAGCGATTAATGGAGAATTTAGTGCAATAAGTTGCTATGCGAAATTAGCTAATATGGCTCCAAATGCGGCGGAACGAAATCAAATTCTTGAAATTCGTAACGATGAAATAAAGCATTTTCATCAGTTTGTACAAATCTATACAAATTTAACTGGTCAGCAGCCGAAACCACAAATTACGGAAGAATGCCCGAATACGTACTTACAAGGATTAGAATTCGCTATACAGGATGAGCAAAGGACAGTAGATTTTTATTTGGAAATTTCAGATGAAACATCGGATGCATCTGTGAAAGATTTGTTACGGAGAATAGCTGCAGATGAACAAAATCATGCGGTTTGGTTTTTATATTATTTTGTGAAGTCGAAGTGAGTATAAAGAATGAGTGGCTGATGTGATGAATATATTAGAAATTGTTTTAAAGCGTAGTGCAACAATTGAATGAAAAACTTAAATATAAGCAGAAAGAAACCGTTTCATAAGTAGTGGGACGGTTTTTCGCGGTGAAATACAAGTTACATAGGTATCGACAAAATATAGTAGTTGAATTTGGTATATAATGTATGAAATGAAAGCGAAAATAAATAAGCTAGGAGCAAATAAATGAAAAGAGGAATTATTGTAGATATTCCAAATGAATATGATAATCTACTTTGGAAAGTGTTAAAGCCGATCGATATTACGTTATTTGATTGGCGAGTGGAAAATGAGGAATCTTATTTCAGATTACCTGATGGATTAGGATCAGAATTATTCTCAGAAGATAACAAGGTAATGAGTGGATTAGAATTGAAAAAATTAATAAAAGACAACATATATTATCTCATTTTTGCAGATTTAAAAGCGTATCCAAAAGGAGAAGTATTAGAAGAGATTGAAACATATGAAGAGTTCACAGAGAGCAAGTGTGAAGTAGTCGTATTAGTAGCGGACGGTGATTATATACACATTTACGCTAAAGACCAAAAAGCGATTGAATTGATGTATGAAAACGCACTGAATCAAGGTTTTTATGTTGAATACGTTACAGACGAAAATGACGGTAGAACGCGTTTGTCAGTATAGTAGTAATTTGAAAGGGGAACGGCAATATGGAGAGAAATACAGTTAAAGAATATACAATACGAACTGCTACTGAAGAGGAGAGCGATAGCATTATTACTCTATTAAGAGAAGTAGCAGAGTGGTTACAACATAAAGAAGTAGATCAATGGCAGTATCTGTTAGGAGGAGAGGCTACAGCTGAAATATTAGAATGTATAAGAAATAAATATACGTATATTGTTATGAAAGAAGATGAAATTGTTGGTACGATTACAGCATCTCCTAAACAAAATGAATGGGATGAACATATTTTTGGTAAAGAGGAAGTTTCGGATTCAGTATATATTCATAGATTTGCGGTGAGACGGAAGTATAAGGGGAATGGAATAGGAGAATCGATTTTGCAGTGGGTAGAAGAAAATGTACAGTGTGATAAAGAGTACTTGAAGTTAGATTGTGTGGGACATAATCGTACTTTGAATGATTTTTATAAGAAAAATGATTTTGAGTATGTGGGCAGTACGGATGGGCTTAGTAAGTTTCAAAAGAAAAGGAGAAAATAAATGAATCCAATTAACGTAAGTTTAGTTGAGAAGTTAATACAGAAACAGTTTCCTGAATGGGCACATTTAGAAGTGAAACCTGTAAAGTTTAGTGGACATGATAATAGAACGTTTCATCTAGGGGATGAGATGAGTGTAAGATTGCCAAGTGACGCGGCATATGCGCCGCAAGTAGAGAAAGAAAATAAGTGGCTACCTATATTAAGTAAGGAGCTTTCTTTCCCGATTTCTGCACCAGTTGCGAAAGGAAATCCAACTGAAGAGTATCCGTGGCCTTGGTCTATTAATAAGTGGATAGAAGGAGATACTGTAACGAAACAAAATGTTCGTGACTTACATGAATTCGCAGCGGACTTAGGATCATTTCTACTAGAATTGCAATCTATTGATTCTAGTAACGGACCAATAGCTGGAGCGCATAACTTTTACCGAGGCGGGTTTATATCTGTATACGATGAAGAAGCGAGAGTAGCTATTGAAAACAATAAAGACGCTTTTGATGAGGCATTGTTAAAGCACCTTTGGGATTTAGCGCTCCGATCAAAATGGGAACGCACACCAGTTTGGATTCATGGAGATGTTGCGCCAGGGAATTTACTCGTTAAAGATGGAAAGCTTTGTGCCGTAATTGATTTTGGTATACTAGGAGTAGGTGATCCTTCGTGTGACGCGGCGATGGCATGGACATTTTTTGATGAAAATAGTAGAAATGTATTTAAAGAAGTGTTGAGGATGGATGAGGAAACGTGGGATAGAGCGAGAGGATGGGCGCTTTGGAAGGCGTTAATTACATATGATGCGAATAGAGATAGTAATGAAAAAGTAGCTGAGGAAGCATATCGTGTAATCCAAGTGATTGTGGATGATTATAAAATGAGATGAAAATAGTAATGTGTAGCACAAGTTTTGATTGAAGTTATTTGACGTTTACTATGCAATAAAAAGGAGGGAACATAATTGAAAGTCAGGCAAGGGAAATATGAAGAAATAAAATTGCGTGATAGAATTCCAGGTATGGTTGAATATATAGATAGCACAAGACTTCCGGCTGATTTTCACTACTATATCCCTCCACACTGGCATAGAAGTATTGAAATTAGTTTAGTAATATATGGAGACGTTTTTTTGTATGTAAATGGGCAAAAAAAGAAAGTATCAGCTGGCGAGTTTATTTTTGTAAACAGTGGAGATGTGCACGAATTTGAAAAAGTTGAGAATGCAAGTTGTGCAGTAATGATGTTAATAGTTTCGTATGAATTTCTTAAAGAGCTAAATGCTGATTTTGATAAATATAGATTTACTCTACAAGCATCATTTGTGCAGAAAGAAAAGCTCCAACAAATATTTTATGAATTAAAGGAGTTGGTCACAAATTTTGATGAGTTAAGTTATATAAAAATGAATAGTTTAATTTATGAGATTGTTTATATTCTATTGCGCCACTGTAAAGATAGAAAAAAAGAAGATAATGATTTTCAATTTGGAAATAAACAAAAAGAGATAATTACATATATGTATGAACATTATGATGAAAAGCTTAAAATGAAAGATGTAGCGAAATACTTTTTTGTAAGTGAGGAACATTTTTCTCGGATGTTCAAAAAATCTTTCGGATCAAATTTCACCTCTTTTTTAACGAGATACAGGCTTCATAAAGCGTATGAAGATATTATTAGCAGTACGAATTCTATACAAGATATAGCAGTGAAACATGGATTTCCCAATGTGAAATCATTCATTTCGCAGTTTAAAGGGAAATATGGGTATACACCATTACAGTATAGAAAAAATATCATATCAAAAAATGACAATAATTGAATCAAATATGAACAACAATAAAAATACGTTCCATGTTACATTTTGTACATGGAACGTATTTTTATTTAGTAAATGGAAAGGTATACGGTTATATAATTTTTCGGAAAACGAAAGCGTTAAAAAAGAGATGGGGGAATAGTGAATGTCTAGAAAATATAGCTTAGATTTATTAGAAAAGATTCAAGAAAAACAAGAAACCATCAATGTACAAGGCGCAGAAGTAATAGTGAAAAACATACCAGATTGCGATGAAAAGGGAGCAATGGATCCACGTCTTTATAAAGATATGAAGGTTCAAATGAATATAATGAGGTTTATGCCTAAAAATATGATGAAAATGGACGCTTCTGAAAAATCGGTAAAGAATATGAGAAAGCAGTTTAATGGTATTAAAAGCGTTCCAATCGTAACGAAAGATATAAATATTACGAATGAAACGGTTAAAGCGGAAGATGGATATGACATTCCGATAAGGATTTATAATAGTATTTCAAAACGAGAAAACGCGCCAATTTTATATTTTATTCATGGTGGCGGATTCATGGCAGGATCACCAGATGTGGTAGAAGAACTTGTGAAATTAATAGTAGAAAAAACAGATATACTAGCCTTTTCTGTAGATTATCGATTAGCTCCAGAACATCCTTTTCCAACTGGACATACAGATTGTTACACTACTTTAAAATGGATTTATGAGAATGCTGAAGCATTCGGCGGTAATAAGAATAATATTTTTGTGGCGGGTGATAGTGCTGGAGGGAACTTAACACAGTATTGTACAACGAGAGATATGGAAGATGGTAGAAACTTCGTTAAAGGGCAATTACTTCTGTACCCTACACTTAACATGTGTGACTATGAAGACGAGTTTTATTCTTGGAGTATAGATAAATATGAGATTGCTCCGAAATATAAAAAAGGATTAGAAAAAATGCTTAATATGATGCATGCAATGGTCGGAGGGATGGCAGGAATACTTGGTACGGAAGACATTCATTCGAAGTATTTAAGTCCATACGTTGATGTATCTTCAGATTATCCAAGTACATTTATTACGGTAGGAGAACATGATTTTTTAATGATTGAATGTTTAGCGTATGCAGCTAAATTGAAGAAACAAGGAGTGGATACTGAAACGATTCTCTATCGTGGTTTAGGGCACGCGTATGGAGATAATGTAGGTGTCTATCCTCAAAGTGAAGATTTAGCGATTGAGATGGGGAGTTTTATATTGAAGAATAGTAAGAAAGACTCCTACTTCGAGCAATGATTTTAAACTCTACTTTGTGCTTTAAGTGAGAATATCTAAAAAGTATATAAAAAGCCTAATTTGATCTAAATGTTTCAAATTAGGCTTTTTTATATGATTAAATATTCAAGATCAAAAGAAGGAATAAAACTATATTATGCAGAATATTTAGATAATATGAGGTGTCGAATTTTGAGTGAAATTGAATTAAAAAGTAATGTAATTAAGACAGGAAGAGAGAGGAGTATGATTCTTCGGTTTATACTTGCTAGTCTCGTTGGGATGTTTATGTTTTTCGTACCTGTTACGATAAATGGAGCTTCTTCTATTATGATTGATCATATCGTATCGTGGATCCGTACTTCAGTTCCTGGCGTAGTACCTTATTATGCATTGTTTGTTATGGCGATTGGTGTGATTTATCCATTTTATACGAAGAAATGGAATGCATCTATCGTAGACATTTGCTTTTCTATTTTAAAAGTAGTTGGTGTTGTTTTTGGCGTATTATATTGTTTTAAAGTGGGACCAGCTTGGTTTTTTGCACCAGATGTTGGGCCGTTTTTGTATGAGAAACTAGTTATATCGGTAAGTTTACTCGTTCCAATTGGTTCGGCGTTTTTAGCGTTATTAGTCGGATATGGGTTGCTTGAATTTATCGGTACATTTTGCCGTCCGGTTATGAGGCCTTTATGGAATACGCCGGGACGATCGGCAATTGATGCGGTTGCCTCCTTCGTTGGAAGTTATTCACTAGCCTTATTAATTACGAACCGTGTATATAAAGAAGGAAAGTATACGACAAAAGAAGCAGCCATTATCGCTACAGGATTTTCTACAGTATCCGCAACATTTATGATCATCATTGCAAAAACATTAGACATTATGCATTTATGGAATGTTTATTTTTGGACTACACTTGTAGTAACATTCATCGTGACTGCTATCACCGTAAGAATCCCACCTCTTAGTAGAAAGCCCGATACATATATTACGAAAGAAGGGTTCCCAGAGCCCGTTTATAAGGAAAAAATGTTAGAACGTGCTTGGGAAGATGCATTAGAAGTATCAAGATCTGCACCGAGCATTATGAAAAATATTGCAGTGAACTTAAAAGACGGTTTTATTATGACGATGGGAATTTTACCATCTATTATGTCAGTAGGGTTAATTGGTATCGTCTTAGCGAAGTTCACGCCAATATTTGATTGGATCAGTTATATTTTTTATCCATTTACATGGGTTTTACAATTACCAGAAGCAGACTTAGCTGCTAAAGCGGTATCAGTTGGTATTGCAGAAATGTTTTTACCATCATTATTAGTTGTAAGTGCGCCGCTCGTGACAAAGTTTGTCATTGCGGTTGTTTCGGTATCATCTATTTTGTTTTTCTCCGCTTCAATCCCTTGTATATTATCGACAGATATTCCGTTAAAAGTATCTGAACTTATTATTTTGTACGTGCAGAGAACGATATTAACGTTGCTTATTATTACGCCGATTGCTTATTTGGTGCTTTAATAGGAAACCCTCGCTTTCTATGTGAGCGAGGATTTTTGTTATTAAAATCATTATATATAAATTTTAAGAATTTTATTCCTATGTTATAGTAACAAAAGAAGGGGGCTTACAAATGGAAATCATTCACGAAAGAGCGAAGTTACGGTTAATGGATAGTGGTGATGTCGAAACTTTGTTTTCGATTATAGAGGGAAATAGGCAAATTTGGGCGTATTTAATCTCAAAAATGGAAACTGTTCAAGATATGCAGCAATATGTTCAAAAAGCGATAAAGAGTTATGGAAAGGGTACACAAATCCCTTTCGCTGTAGTGGATCAACAGACGAACAAGATTGTAGGGAGTACACGTTTATATAATATTTCAGTAGAAGATAAAACAGTGGAGTTAGGGCAGACGTGGTACCATCCAAGTGTGCAACGTACGAGTATAAATACAGAATGTAAGTATATGCTTCTCCAGTATGCTTTTGAAAAACTGCATATGCTACGAGTGCAAATTAAGACGGATGTAAGAAATGAAAAAGCACAACGAGCAATTGAAAGGTTAGGCGCGGTAAAAGAAGGTGTGCTAAGAAATGAAAGAAGATTGCCGAGCGGTCATGTGAGAGATGCAGTTGTGTACAGTATTATTGCGAGTGAATGGTCAGGCGTGAAAGGAGAATTGTTAGAAAAATTAGAGTTATACAAAGAAAAGCTATAATTCGTATTTTGTAAGGTATATGATCGTAATTTGCGAATAATATACCTTTTTTTCTTACAAAACACTAACTTATTTAATTTACTTTTGTTTCATCATTCCCTTCTGAGAAAAAATTCGTTACAATGTAGTTGTATGGTAATAAACTAATGAATTAAAATTGTAATGAAAACCGCAAATGAAAAATGAATTGATAATCCTCAATTTTAAATGAAAACCCTTTTATATATAATAAGTAAAATACCTTCTTTTAAACAAACTCAAACAAAACGATTTGATATAAATGTTTTTTTATAGAAGTATGGATGATGTACGGAGGCAATTACAAATGAAAGAAAATAAGAAGAGTAAAAAAAGACGAATCTTTCAAGTGTTTTTATTAATGATTTGTTCTGCTATTTTGTATGTGAGCTATGCAGCTTACGATATTTGGAGTTATCGCTTTAAAACGGATGATGATGTGAAGACAGATGCTGGTATCGTGCTAGGAGCAGCTTCATGGAACGGAAAACCATCTCCTGTATTTAAGGAAAGAATTAATCACGCGATTTCTCTATATAAAAACGGAAACATTAAGAAAATTATTTTTACAGGTGGTACAAAGTTTGAAGCGGAGCTTGAGGAAGCTCGCACTGCTAGAGTATATGCATTGAAACAAGGTGTAAAAGAGGAGGATATTTTAATTGAAACAAAATCCCTTTTCACTGAAGAAAATTTAAAGAATGCGAAGGAAGTTGGAATAGAGAACGGAATACACTCATACACGATTGTAAGTGATCCACTTCATATGAAACGCGCAATGAGAATCGCAAAACATATTAACATTGAGGCATATGCTTCACCGACTCCAACATCAGCATATAAAACGTTAGATACAGAAATTCCATTCTTTTTTAAAGAATTATTCTCGTATATCGGATATGTAACCTCTTTGCCGCTAAAGGCATTGAAGGGGGATTAATATAAGAAAAGGACCTGTTTTTCTATAGGGATTTTTCTTATAATCCAAAAACATTGTATTTTTATCGGAATAGTGAAACAATAGAGAGATAGCTTCATATAATCATAATGACAAAATGAACGGTTTATGAATCGAGCATTTACGGGCAGCCCGACTCCCACTGAACTTCTTTGCTCCACCTGAATTTTGAGGTGGGAGTTTTACTGCCCGCAAATAGCGGGATAAAGGAGATTATAGTATGGCACTCTCATTTGTTGAAACAGAAGAACAATCTTTCATTATTGAACAAATAAATAAATTGATTCCGAAGTTCATGGAAAGGGAGCATCAATTAAGTGAATTAGGATCATTTCCGTATGAAAATATTAATAATTTAAAAGATATCGGATATACGAAAATAACGTTACCGAAGGAATTTGGTGGTAGTGCGATTTCTTTATATGACTTCGTTTTATTTCAAGGGAAAATTGCAGAAGGCTGTGGAGCTACTGCATTATCGATTGGATGGCATATCGGTATTGTAAAAGAGCTAGCTGAAAATCGCTCTTGGAATGATGGAATGTTCAAATGGTTTTGCGAAGAAGTGCGTAATGGTGCACTCTTTAATCGGGCAGCAACAGAACCGAAAACAGGAAGTCCGACGCGTGGTGGTAAACCAGAAACAATCGCGGTGCAACAAGGCGAGAAGTGGATTATAAATGGAAGGAAAACTTTTACAACGATGGCACCAGTACTTGATTATTTTATTATTTCAGCAAGTATGGAAGGCCGAGAAGAAGTTGGTGAGTTTGTCATTCCAAGAAATACGCTCGGTGTATCAATTGAAGAAACATGGGATAGCGTTGCGATGCGAGGAACTGCTAGCCACGACCTTGTCTTACAAAATGTGGAGATAGAAAACCGCTTCTTTACGAATGTATTGGGCGGGAAAGTGAAACAAAAGGGTATTGGCTGGTTGCTACATATACCAGCATGTTATTTAGGAATCGCACAATCAGCAAGAAATTATGCAGTTCATTTTGCGGAATCATACAAGCCAAATAGTTTAAACCATTCTATTAGTTTATTACCGAGTGTTAGAAGATTAGTTGGAGAAATAGAGCTTGAGCTTATGCAAGCTCGCGTCTTTTTATATCAAATTGCGAAAAAGTACGATGAGGCAGAAGATAAACTATCACTACAAGCAGAACTAGCGGCAGTGAAATACGCAGTAACAAATGCGGCGATATCTATAGTAGATAAAGCAATGCGTATCGTAGGGGCAAAAAGTTTATCAGAAAAAAATCCACTTCATCGTTATTACTTAAATGTCAGAGCGGGTTTACACAATCCGCCGATGGATGATGCAACATTGTCTATACTGGCGGATGCAGCATTTCGGTCGTGATGTTTTAGGAGTAGATCTTATGAATTTAAATGTTATTGTTTATGGACAATATAGTTGTTTTGAAAGCACGTGTTTGATTAGTAATCGAACACGTGCTTTTTATTTGTTTGCCATCCTAGTTTGAAATGTAGTGTTTTCATATAAATGATTATCATGATTTGATGAATGTTCCTGGATGAAAAATATTTATTGTAATGCCAGTTTGAATGTAAACGGTGATAAGGTGTTTTTTGTTGGGAAGGGATTTGTAACTTTTAATAGAATAATTTATGAAGATGATTAGATAATAAATGTTTACACATAAGGAGATAAAACTATGGAAAAGAACAAATTACTAAGAATGGACAATGTCAGTATCGTTGTAGAATCTCTTGATGACGCAATCTCTTTCTTCGAGGAGATTGGCTTGAAACTCGAAGGGCGAGCTACTGTCGAAGGTGAATGGGCTGGTCGCGTAACCGGACTGGGCTCCCAGTGCGTAGAGATTGCTATGATGGTTACGCCAGATGGTCACAGCCGAATTGAACTTTCGCGATTTCTCACCCCACCTACTATATCAGATCACCGGACTGCTCCTGTAAACGCCCTCGGTTATTTACGCGTCATGTTCACTGTTGAAGACATTGACGAAATGGTATACAGACTCACGACTAAGTGTGGTGCTCAGCTCGTTGGCGAAGTGGTTCAGTACGAGGACTCGTATCGACTCTGTTACATTCGTGGAACCGAAGGGCTTCTAATCGGTTTGGCGGAACAACTCGGTAACAAATAAGAAAGTGAAGTTTTATAAAAAAACTTTACTGAAATATATTACTGAAGTGAAAATTGAAACAGAATAGTAGTGTGAAAGTAACTTTAAGAAGTATGGTACGTCATGACAGGACTCTCCGAACCACTTGGTCGCCGGGGAAGAAGCAGGGAAGAGATACAGGTAACATCTCTGTGAAAACGTTATATGCTAATTCCTCTCAATTTGAAGAAATTTATTATTCAATAAAAGGGCTCTTCTCCAGAGCGACAAAAAAGCCAATTTCCTTAATTTTAATATTGAGAAATTTGGCTTTTAATTTTGGAATTTCTTTAACGTTGTAAATTCGTATTTTCCTGAGCTACCCTATGCTCATCAAACTAAGAAGAGCAACTACTCCAAAGCGAGAAAATTGACATCTCCAGATGAGGATGTACAATTTTTTGTTTTGAGGATGCTCCAAAATATTAGCTTAATAGCAATGGGCAGCATCCCTTGAATAGCTTCGAAGAACTCAATTCTAAAAAATACATCTGAACGAGAGATAATGGAATGTTCTTTTGTAAGATGTATATCTTTTTCTCTTTTTAGTAGTATTGTTCATGAAAAATAGCACATTACAAATAAGTGTTATCAATTGAAAAAATCTTTCTTTTCATTCTTCTTTTTATAGTTTTATAGGAGAAAGCTAGGCTTCTTATTTTTACTAATGTATAATAAGAAAAAAGCACGAAAAGAGGTTATCTCATGCTAGAGGTTATTGCAACATGTTTAGAAGATGTGAAACGAATTGAAAGCGCGGGTGGGAAGCGGATTGAATTAATTTCATCTTATACAGAAGGTGGATTAACGCCGAGTTATGCATTTATTAAAAAAGCGGTAGAAGCAGTAAATATACCGATTCACGTTATGATTCGTCCGCATGCGAAGTCTTTTACATATACGGAAGAAGAAATTGAAATGATGAAAGAAGACATTAGCGTTGCGCAGAAGTTAGGTGCAGCAGGCGTTGTATTAGGCGTATTAAACGAACAAAAAGAAGTTGATAAAGAGAAGCTAGCAGATTTGTTATCTGTTGTAGATGGAATAAATGTAACGTATCACCGTGCGATAGATGATATAGAAAACCCAGTAGAAGCGATAAGAATTTTAAAGGAATTTCATAAAGTGACTCACGTGTTAACTTCAGGTGGACAAGGAAATATAGTAGATAATATTCCAGTGCTTAAAGATATGCAAAAGGTAAGCGATGGTCAAATTCAACTTGTAGCTGGAAGTGGTGTAACGAAAGAAAATATAAAGCAGTTATTAGATGAAACTGGAATTTCGCAAGCTCATGTCGGTACAGCGGTAAGAGAAGGTAAATCATGTTTTTCTGAAATTGATCGAAGTTTAGTGCGAGAATTAGTTGAAATAATAAAATAATTGCATAAGAAAGAGGAGAAACGATGAAGGAAAATACGAAGAAAGAATTATTCTCATGGGCTAAAACGATAGGATTTACCCTTGTATTAATCGCAATTATTCGCGGTGTTTTATTTACACCTTCTTTAGTACAAGGTGAATCAATGATGCCTACTTTAGAAAATAATGAGCGCGTTCTCGTGAATAAGATTGGTTATAGTATAAGTGGATTAGATCGCTTCGATGTTATCGTCTTCCACGGAAAAGAAGGGTACGACTTAGTAAAACGAGTAATTGGTTTACCAGGTGATACAGTTGAGTATAAAAACGATGTTTTATACGTAAACGGAAAAGTGATGGAAGAACCATATTTAAAAGAGTTTAAAGAAAAAGCAGTAGGCCGTGTATTAACTCCAGACTTTACGTTAGAACAAATCACAGGAAAAACGAAAGTGCCAGAAGGCCAAGTATTTGTTTTAGGAGATAATCGTGAAGTTTCTAAGGACGGTCGCATGTTTGGCTTTATTTCAGAAGATGAAATTGTTGGAAAAGGACAAGCTGTTTTCTGGCCATTGAAACAAGTAAGAGCGTTATAAAGCAAGTATGGGAGAAATGTTCTTCTTGTGGATTTAAATCACATTTTTTGTAAAACTGAATGTTCATTTAAGAAAGACAGAGGTCATTTTGATTATTATTTTTCAAAATGGCCTCTGTTTATTTGAAAATAGTGTTGCAAGGAGGGAATTTAAATGATAACGAAAGAAGCAGAAGTTATCTTAAACAGGAAAGGAGCCAGGAAAGTAAACGAAATTCCTAAAGAGGTCTTACAATTACTACAGCAAGGGAAAGTAGAAAGTGTTAATTTAGCAGAATGGCTAGCTATAAATCATATTGAACTACTCAAAAATGTCTTACCTTCAATAGGACTCAAGAATAGTTTGGAATGTATAGTAGTTGAATTAGAAAAACAGAACGTGGAAACAGGAATGAAAGTCATACGAATAACAGGAACTTTATTGGATGAAATTATACTCAAAGAAAATGAAGGAAACAAGGAAGACGTACTGTTAAAATTATCTAGTCATATTTCAGATAGTGTACGATGTTGGGCAGCGTTTATGAATAAAAAATCAAATAACACATTAAAAGATACATTAACGTACATTCGACCTTTTGCAGCGGATCATCATTTTGGCGTTCGAGAAATTGCTTGGATGTCTATTAGAGAAGATCTTTCACAGAATATAGAAAAAAGTGTGGAGTTGTTAGTAGAATGGGCAAAAAGTGAAGATGAGAATATTCGTAGGTTCTCTGTAGAATCTATTCGTCCTCGAGGTGTATGGAGTAAACATATTGAAATATTAAAACAAGAACCTGAAAAAGCACTTCCTATTCTTAATTTACTTAAATCAGATCCATCAAAATATGTCCAAGATTCGGTTGGAAACTGGTTAAATGATGCAAGTAAAACGAAACCGGATTGGGTAATGGACCTGTGTGAAGAATGGGAAAAGGATACTGACATAAAATCAACTAGTAGAATTATTAAAAAAGCTAAAAGAACGATTTTGAAAAATAAGTAATATGTACCTAATAGACTTGTTAGTTGAACGAAGAAACAATCAATCAAGTTAAAAAAGAATACTGTGAATAACAATGAGAAGAGCATGTTTTGATCAAAAATTGATTCAAACATGCTCTTTATATTTTCTTTTATAGCAGTGTTATTAATGAAAAGTGATCAAATTTTATTTCAAATCTAAACTTCCGTACTTTTTATTGTAACTTTTATTCTAATAGTTCGTTCTTCACGTGTTAAAGTTTTGTCAATCATTCAAGAGCCTTTCATTTTATATAAATCACTTATTATTTGTGTTTTTTTAATAGCGGACAAAATATATCGGATTATGTACGTGAAAAAAATATTGATAGAATTGAAAGAATATTTTATAATTTTAAATTATATCTTTGTTTCGAAAAATGGAATTAAAGTTCCGAAATTCGTAACAAAAAGGAGATAGGATGAGTATAAATAAAACGGCAGTGAAGACAATGGATATTTTAGAGTTATTTTATGAGCATGAAGAGTTAAGTTTAACAGAGATGGTTCAGCTTACAAATATGCCGAAAACATCTGTTTATCGTTTAATCGGTTCGCTAGAAGAAATGGAGCTTTTACAAAAAAATGAGAAGGGGAAATATCGTCTTGGAGTCGTTTTTTTAAGGTTTGGGCAACTTGTTTCACAAAGATTATCAGTAAGAAATATTGCGATTCCATATATGAAAGAGCTTAGAGATAGTTTAGGGCAGGCAGTTAATTTAATTATTCAAGATGGTAATGATGCAATTTACGTTGAAAAGATGGAAGGAGTTCAGCCGGTACGTGTTTATACAGCGGTTGGAAGAAGAGCACCTCTTTATGCGGGGGCATGTCCGAGAATTTTACTATCTTATTTTTCTGAGGAAGAGAAAAGGAAGTACATAGAGGAAACCGATTTAAAACAGTTTGCGGATGGAACAATTGTGAATAAGGAACATTTGCTAGAAGTATTACAACTAGCGAAAAAGGAAGGTTACACAATTAGTTATTCTGAATTAGAAAATCATACAGCGGCTATAGCAGCTCCGATTTTTGCGAATGATGGAACGGTTGTAGCAGGTATTAGTATTTCAGGTTTAGCAATTGAGTATGGCGAAAGTAACATTTCATATTTTACTGCGAAAGTGAAAGAAACAGCATACCGCATTTCGAAAGAACTCGGCTTTTTGTCATAGAAAGAGGGAATGGGATGAAATTTTCTGCGTTAGGGGATCAAGCGATTATTGTTACGTTTGGTGAAGAAATTAGGATGGATATATACGGAAAAGTGCAGCGATTATTTCAAGCGTTGAAACAACATCCATTTACAGGAATGGTTGAATGTGTGCCATCGTTTACTTCATTAGCAATTTACTATAATTTGTACGAAGTATGGATGCAAAATGAGAGAAGTGAAAGGTCATATGATTACGTTTGCCAATATATACAGGAGCTGTGTGATTCATATAAAGAAGAAGTGAACCAGAATGTGAAACATATTTCTATACCAGTTTGCTACGGAGGCGAATATGGGCCGGATTTAGAAGAGGTCGCACATTATCAAGGTTTGCAAGTAGAGGATGTTATTCGTATACATAGCGAAACAACATATTTTGTGTATATGTTAGGTTTCACACCAGGATTCCCATATTTAGGGGGACTATCAAAACAATTAGAAACACCTAGAAAAGAAACACCACGGTTACAAATTGCTCCTGGTTCGGTAGGGATTGGTGGAAATCAAACAGGTATTTATCCACTTGAAACACCGGGTGGATGGAATATTATCGGCCGAACACCGATTTCATTATTTAATCCAAGAGAAGAATCACCTACCTATATTCAAAGTGGTATGTATTTACGTTTTATCCCGGTAACAAAGGAAGAATACGTATCGCTAGAGGGGGCTAAAGAATGGATGTAGAGGTTTTACATGCGGGGATGTTTACAACAGTCCAAGATTTAGGACGATTTCATTATCAACAGTATGGTGTACCAGTTGGCGGTGCGATGGATAAAAATGCACTTAGGCTAATCAATATGTTAGTCGGTAATGAAGAAAATGAAGCAGGTTTAGAAATGACGATAATGGGACCTAAATTGTTACTAAAGAAAACGACTTTGCTCGCGATTGGCGGTGCGGATTTGGAACCGTTATTGAATGGAGAACGAATTCCGTTATGGCGTCCTATTTTAGCAGAAGAAGGCAGCATGCTTTGTTTTGGAAAAGCGAAACGTGGGTGCAGAGCATATGTAACATTTGCTGGTGGTATTCATATTGATCATACAATGGGAAGTAAAAGTACATATATGCGAGCTGCTATTGGCGGGATTGAAGGAAGGATGCTCAAAAAGGGTGACTATTTTCAAATTGGTACGCACGCAGAAATGGCGAGTCGTTTCATTCAGAACTTACAAAAGGAAGAGCGAATAAAAACAAAATGGGCAATTCGAAATAACGTCTTACCAAAATATAAGAAGCATCCTACGCTTCGCGTCATAACAGATTTTGAATATAATCAGTTTACAGAAAAAAGTAAAGAGTCATTTTTTATGAAAGAGTATAAAGTGTCCAATTATGCTGATCGCATGGGATATAGGTTTGATGGGGAAGTTTTAAATAGAGAAATAGAACAAGAAATTCTATCAAGTCCTGTTACATTTGGAACCATTCAAGTTCCAAATGGTGGGCAGCCTATTATATTAATGGCAGATAGGCAAACGACAGGTGGCTATCCGAGAATCGGAAATGTCATTTCAGTAGATTTACCTCTGCTTGCCCAGCTGAAACCAGGGGACTATGTAACTTTTGAAAAAGTTTCTATAGAAGAAGCGGAGCGATTGTACATAGAGCAGGAAGAAAATATGAAACTATTAAAGAAGTTCATCGCTTTACGAAGCTGAGAGTAGGAGGGAAATATCGTGACGACAATCGATTTGAATTGTGATTTAGGAGAAAGTTTTGGAGCTTATAAAATGGGGAATGATGATGAGATTCTTCCGTTCGTTTCCTCTATAAATGTTGCTTGTGGTTTTCATGCGGGTGATCCGATCGTTATGCGTCAAACAGTTGAAAAAGCTTTGAAACATAACGTAGCAATAGGGGCGCATCCTGGATTTCCTGATTTAATTGGATTTGGAAGAAGAAACATGAATGTTTCAGCAAGTGAAGTATATGATTACGTTTTATATCAAATTGGTGCATTAGACGGGTTTGTGAAAGCGGCAGGCGCGAAGATGCATCATGTGAAACCGCACGGTGCCCTATATAATATGGCGGCAACTGACCCAGCAATTGCAGATGCAATCGTAAAGGCAATTTCTCATATGAACCCGGATCTATTACTTTACGGATTAGCAAATAGCGAGGCGTTTATACAAGCTGCAGAAAAATATAAAGTAACATTCATGCAAGAAGTTTTTGCTGATCGTACGTATAAGCAAGATGGGACATTAACAAGTCGTACAGAAAAAAATGCACTTATAACAGATGAAGGCGAAGCGATAAAACAAGTGCTTCAAATGGTAAAAGAAGGATATGTAGAAGCGGTGAATGGAGAGAAAGTAACAGTTCAGGCGCAAACAATTTGTTTGCATGGCGATGGAGAGAAAGCGGTACAATTTGCGGAGAGAATATACAGAACATTCGAACTTAATGGTGTTTCTATATGTGCACCGAAATAAAAAATGAGAGGAAGTGCTGGAAATGATTAAATTAATTGGGATACTACTTGTTGCAGTTGGCTTTCTATTTAGGTTAAATACACTATTAGTAGTAATGGTTGCAGGAATTGTTACTGGTATGGTTTCAGGATTAAGTTTTTATGACGTCATCAGCATGTTCGGTAAATTTTTTATAGAAAATAGATATATGTCTATGCCTATTATACTAACTTTACCTGTAATCGGAATTTTAGAGCGTTATGGTTTAAAAGAAAGGGCAGAAGCACTTATAACGAAATCAAAAGGGGCAACAACTGGAAGAGTATTAATGTCATATTTTACAATAAGAGAATCATCAGCGGCACTAGGGCTGAATATTGGTGGTCATGCGCAAACAGTAAGACCGCTCGTTGCACCAATGGCAGAAGGAGCGGCACAAGGTAAATACGGTAAACTTCCGGAAAAATTAAGAGAAAAGATTAAAGCAAACGCAGCTGCTGCGGAAAATACAGCTTGGTTTTTCGGAGAAGATATTTTTATCGCAACTGGTGCGATTTTATTAATGAAAGGATTCTTCGATTCAGTAGGTATGCATGTCGGAGTATGGGATATGGCGCTTTGGGGTATTCCAACAGCAATATCCGCACTAATCGTAAGCTGGATTAGATTCAGAAGGTTTGATAAATATATAGCGAAAACAATGAAGGCAGAAGGAAAACAAGAGAAGGAGGCTATATAAGATGAACATCATAACTATGGATACAATTTATTATGTATTAGGTATAATCGTTGCCTTTATCGCTGTGCGTATCGCATTCGATCGTGAACATCCAAACCGATTCGGTTCTAGCTTATTTTGGGCATTATTCGCAGTTACATTTTTATTCGGAAATGTAATACCTTCGTTTTACGTTGGGTGTATCGTGCTCGCTATGGTCGTGTTAGCTTCATTGAATAAAGTAACAAAATCTCAGGAGAAAGAAGTACCTGTACAAGAACGTGTGAAACATGCTGAGAAATTAAAAAATAAAATTTTCATGCCTGCACTTTTAATTCCTATTTTTACAATTATCGGTACGTTAACGTTAGGGAAAATCAAATGGGGAAATGTATCCCTTGTAGATCCAGATAAAGTAACGTTAGTTGCATTAGCGTTAGGAGCATTACTCGCATTCGTTGCGGCGATGCGTATTACAAAATCGAAAATAACGACGCCTGTTCAAGAAGGAAGTAGATTATTACAAGCTGTTGGTTGGGCAGTTATTTTACCACAAATGTTAGCAGCACTTGGCGGTATTTTTGCGAAGTCTGGTGTTGGACAAGTCGTTTCTGATTTAGTTGGAAAAGTGTTACCGACAGAGTATCCATTCGTTGCTGTTATGGCGTACTGTTTAGGAATGATGCTTTTCACAGTTGTAATGGGGAATGCATTCGCAGCGTTTGCAGTAATCACTGGCGGAATCGGATTACCTTTAATTGTTCAAATGCACGGTGGGAATCCAGCGATTATGGCCGCACTCGGCATGTTTGCTGGATATTGCGGAACACTGCTTACGCCAATGGCAGCAAACTTTAATATCGTTCCAGCAATGCTTTTAGAGTTAAAAGATAAAAATGCTGTTATTAAAGCGCAAGTACCCATCGCGCTTTCAATCTTTATCATAAATATGTTTATTATGTACGGCTTAGTATATCGTTTCTAATTAGGAGGGAAAACGATGAAAACAGTATTATTAACAGGGTTCGATCCGTTCGGCGGAGAAAGTATCAATCCAGCTTGGGAAGTCGCAAAAAGTTTGCATGAAAAAACAATCGGAGAGTACAAAATTATTAGTAAACAAGTACCAACTGTATTTCATAAATCAATAAAAGTTTTAAAAGAATATATAGAAGAACTGTCGCCGGAAATGATTATATGTATCGGACAAGCTGGGGGTAGACTAGATATTACGATAGAGCGTGTCGCAATTAATATTGATGATGCAAGAATTGCTGACAATGAAGGGAATCAGCCGGTGGATGTACCGGTTGTTGAGGAAGGACCTGCTGCCTATTGGTCCACGCTTCCGATGAAAGCAATCGTAAAAAAACTTCGCGAAGAAGGCATACCGTCATCTGTTTCACAAACGGCAGGTACATTCGTTTGTAATCACTTATTCTATGGACTTATGTATGAACTCGAAAAACATGATATGAAAATAAAAGGCGGATTCATTCACATTCCGTTCTTACCAGAACAAGCGAGTAGCTACCCAGGGCAACCGAGTATGTCACTTTCTACTATTAGTAAAGGGATAGAATTGGCAATCGAAGTAACGGCGGAAGTAGAGGTAGATATTGTAGAAATTGGGGGCGCGACGCATTAAATAAAACGAATCATACAACACCTCCTGTAAACAACTGGTATAATAAGTATAGGAATATACATAGAGGTGATTTTTGTGCAATTTGAAGAAGTTCGTTCAATTTTAGAAAAAGCGAAGAAAATTACTGTGTTAACAGGCGCAGGAGCCAGTACAGAAAGTGGCATCCCAGATTTTCGCTCAGCAAATGGGTTGTATGCTGATGCGAATGTGGAGATGTACTTATCGAGAGGGTACTATAACAGAAGTCCGAAAGAGTTTTGGAAGCATTATAAAGAAATATTTCAAATTAATACGTTTCATCAATATAAAGCTAATCGTGGACATCGCTTTTTAGCTGAGCTAGAAGAACAAGGGAAAGATATAACAATTTTAACGCAAAATATCGACGGTTTACATCAATTAGGTGGTAGTAAACATGTCATTGATTTACACGGAACACTTCAAACAGCACATTGTCCGAAGTGTAAAACGGGTTATGATTTACAATATATGATTGATCATGAAGTACCGCGCTGCGAGAAGTGTAATTTCATTTTAAATCCAGATGTTGTTTTATACGGAGATACACTGCCGCAATATCAAAATGCGATTACACGTTTATATGAAACAGATGTGTTTCTCGTTATGGGAACGTCATTAAAAGTACAGCCTGTCGCATCATTCCCGGAAATTGCAAAGAGGGAAATTGGAGCAACAACCGTTTTAGTAAATGAAGAGTTAACAGGGCAGGAATATAACTTTGATTTTGTTTTTCGACAAAAGATTGGTGAATTTGTTGAAGGGTTATCTTCAAATAAATAAGTTATCGTAAAAAAACTGAGGTGCAATGTATCTACCTCAGTTTTTTGTATTCATGATATTGTATTGTAAGGGGAATGGTAATAAATAGGATGCAAAATCCGAAAACTGAAAATTAAATCTTTTCTTTCTTTTGTAACTAATATAAAATTCTATATATATCATATAAATAAATTTGATACATAATGAGTTATCCCGTTATTTGCGAGCAGTAAGACTCCTATCTGAAAAATTCGGCACAGGAGAAGAAGTTAGGTGGAAGATTACCTGCTTGTAAAAGTCCGATTGGTGTGGGCTAATAAACAGAGGACCACTCTGTTTAAAGTTTCAATTTATGCGTAGAAGTTAATAGAATGAAGCGAGGGAGCGAAATGAGACAGAACAAGGAGAAAAAGAAACAGCCGAAAAAGAAAAAGACTCATATTCCATTTCGGTTAAATGTACTATTTTTTATCGTCTTTCTTTTATTTTCAGCTATTATTATTCAACTAGGTAAAGTGCAAATCATTGATGGAGAAACGTATCGAAATGAAGTGAATAAAAAGGAAGATGTGACGGTGAGCACGCCTGTTCCTAGAGGGAAAATGTTTGATCGAGAAGGCAAAGTGATTGTAAATAACAAACCGCTACGAACCGTTACATATACGAAAATGAAAGGAGTAGACGCGAAAGAAGTTTTAAAAGTAGCGAGAGAGTTAGCAGGGCTAATTGAAATGTCGCAAGAGGATATGGATAAGTTAACAGAGACAGATAAAAAAGATTTTTGGATGCAGTTAAATGAAAAAAGGGCTGCAGAAAAAGTAACGAAAGCAGATGAGAGTAAATTTAGGAAGCAGGAAATAGAAGGGAAAGAATTAGATAAAAAAGTAGAAGAGTTGCGTCGGGAGAGAATTACACAAGAAGAATTAAAGGAGCTTTCAAAAGATGATTTAGAAGTATTAGCAATTAAAAGTAAAATGAATGCGGGATATAAAATGACGCCGCAAATCGTTAAAAAAGATGTAAGTCAAAATGAATATGCAATCGTTAGTGAAAGATTAGCAAGCTTGCCGGGGATAGATACGACAGTAGATTGGGAACGTGAATATCCAAATGATAAAATCCTTCGTTCTATACTTGGTAGCGTTTCTAATGAAAATGAGGGATTGCCAAGAGAACAATTAGAGTATTATTTAGTTCGTGATTACAACCGAAATGATCGTATTGGTAAGAGTTACATCGAAAAGCAATACGAAGATGCATTACATGGAACGAAAGAACAATCTAGAAATATTACAGATAAAGCAGGGAATATTATTCGGACTGAAAAAGTGACTGAAGGAAAAAGTGGAAATAACTTAATGTTAACGGTTGATATGGATTTGCAAAAAAAGGTAGAGGAAAGTCTTGAAAAAAATTTACGAGCGTTTCATTCTTCAGAACCGATGATGGATCGTGCTTTCGTTGTAATGATGAATCCGAAAAACGGTCAAATTTTATCAATGGCAGGAAAGAAAATTGTAAATAAAGATGGCGTGATGCAAATAGAAGACTACGCATTAGGGACGATGACAAGTTCCTATGAGTTAGGATCAACTGTGAAAGGGGCTACTTTATTATCTGGATACCAAGCAGAAGCGATTAAACCGTTTACGCATTTCTTTGATGCGCCAATGTACTTTAAAGGAAGTACTAAGCCGAAAAAATCATGGAAAGATTTTGGTGATATTGATGATTTAAGAGCTTTACAAGTTTCGTCGAACGTTTATATGTTTAATACAGCATTAAAAATGGCGGGGATTAATTATGTGCCAAACAATCCGTTAGATATTAAACAAGAGACATTTAATAAAATGCGTTACTATTTTAGACAATTTGGTTTAGGTGTATCGACTGGTATTGACTTGCCAAATGAATCAATTGGTCAAATGGGTAGAACTGATAATATACCAGGCTTTTTACTTGATTATGCAATTGGACAATATGATACATATACACCGCTACAGCTTGCTCAATATATTTCAACAATTGCAAATGGCGGTTACCGAATGAAACCACAAATTGTGCAAGAAATTAGAGAGCAGCCAAACCGCCCAGAGGATGTCGGAAAAGTTATTCGATCAATTGAACCGGTTGTTTTAAATCGAGTGGATATGGACACGTCATACATTAATCATGTAAAAGAAGGGTTTAGAAGAGTTTTTCAAGAAGCTGACGGAACAGGTACAGGAACGTTTAAAGGCTTACCGTATAAACCAGCTGGAAAAACAGGAACAGCTGAGACGGTATATGGTGGAGAAAGTGATATTGGAAGAGATGAGAACTATAACCGAAAAAAATGTTATAATTTAACTCTTGCCGGCTATGCGCCATATGATGCTGATCCGGAAGTAGCTTTTTCAGTTGTTGTACCATGGGTGAATAATGATAAATCAGGGGTTAATTCCGCGATTGGTAAAGAAATTTTGGATGCGTATTTTGACTTGAAAGCGAAAAGATCAAATGCAAATTCAGTCCCGGTAGAACAGCCGAACAAGGCCCAGTAAAAATAATATCACTGCACAGGAATATATTGTGCAGTGATATATTTTTTGAGTTATTTTATAAGGTGGGAATGGATATGAAAGAGGAGATTAAGAGAGGTTGGGGGAAGTACATACTATTTATACTTGTTATGGTAATAGCCTATCATTCTTTTACGTTATGTAAGGTAGAAGGGAAATCCATGCAGCCGACTTTAAATGAGGAAGACTACGTATTTGTAAATAAAGCAGCAGTACATTTTTCTAACATACAGCACGGGGAAATTGTCATTATTAAAGAAGAGGACGAATCGAAATATTATGTGAAAAGGGTAATAGGGCTACCTGGTGACGTAATTAACATAACGAATGGAACTGTATATGTAAATGATAAAAAACAAGTAGAGCCGTATACAAATAAAGATTTATTCAACAATACACAAGTATTTTACAATTTCCAAAAGACAAAGATTCCACCAAATAAGCTATTTGTCATGGGAGATAACCGTGAACTTAGTAGGGATAGTCGCAATGGCTTAGGATATATTGAAGAAGATAACGTGATAGGAAAAGTAGAATTTGTGTATTATCCTTTTTCAAAAATGAAAATTATAGAATAAGTGGGGAATTCATAAAGCCCCACTTATTAAAGGTTCACTTTATTTTCTTTAAAAAACCTTTTGGATTAAAAGATATGAAAAATTTATGTTTAGATTCATCGATTATGAAATTGTTATTTTTAGCTAAAAACTCTTCCACGGCTTCCATCGGGCCAGGGCCCCAATCTGGAAGGAGAGGATTTCCGTTAATACATGTATCCTCTACAATAATGTAACTACCAGTGGTTACAATAGATTTATAAAGTAAGAGTTCTTTTGATACATGTTCTTTACTATGATCAGAATCTAAAATAACTAAAATCACATCATCAGGTTTGCGCATACTTACTATTGTTTGGACGGCCTGCACAGAAACAGAAGATGCTGTTAAATACGTAATCCGATTATGTGATGGCCGATTTGGCTGCGGAGTTATATCGATAGTAAGTACGTGACCTTTTCCGATTAAATCTAACATAGAAGCTAAATACAGTGCACTACCACCATGAAAAGTCCCGCATTCAATAATTAAATCGGGCTTTAATTCATAAATGATTTCTTGATACAAAAAGAGATCAGAGGGAAGTTTGCAGATGGGAGCACCGAACCAGTAGGTATCTTTTAACCAAACGTGGCTGTCGTAATACTGTTTTAAAAATTCACTGCTTGTAGTATCGATTTTAAATGCTCCTTTCTAAAAAGGATTCTTTCGTTTGACGTAAAGTATTTACGTATGAAAGTTGTACTATATATTATGTGATAAGGAATTGTAAGGCGAGTGTTTTCACTTGAAAATAAGCAAAATAACTCATGTGGAAAATCAATTGCTTACAAAAGAAGGTGTAATTGAAAGGAAATGATAGTATGTATACATACACAATTTGATTCATTAGAAAAGGAAATAAAATACTCTTACTAAATAGAAATAAAAAGCCGAATATGGGAATGTGGAATGGTGTTGGGGGAAAAATTGAAGATAATGAAACGCCATATGAAGGAATAATTAGAGAAACGCTTGAGGAAACGGGCATAGATCTCCAAAGTGTAACGTATAAGGGGAATGTTGGTTTTAAAGATAAAGACGAGCCTCTGGCTAGTGAAGGAATGTATGTATTCCTTGCTGATTTGCCAGAGGGAGTACAAATGGATACACCGTTAAGTACTGATGAAGGTATATTAGAGTGGAAGGAAATTGGATGGATATTAGATGAGAATAATAGAGGTGTAGTTAGTAATTTACCAAAATACTTACCGCTAATATTAACAGATGAAAATATGTTAGAGCATATATTCACGTACGATAACCGGAATATTATTAATTACACAACTGCATTTTTGACAGAAGATGATGCGAACAAACGATATGAAAAACAACTCGTTTCTCAATAGAGGATAGGATGAAAAACTACACTTATACTTTATTTGAAAAAATATATATGTTAGGTGATTACATGCTGAAAAAATATACTTTATTAGCCAAAGTTGTAACACAAACTTTCGTTACTTAAATTAGAACAAAAAAGAGATGGCATATCCATCTCTTTTTTGTTTTCGTATGCTCCATGATTAGTTGCGAATCGCTTTAATGATAAAGCGATGTTGCTTCACATCAAAATAGCCTTTTTGCAACATAATCTTATGTATGCGATATAATTCCTCATAATACCTTTCGACAGTAAAATCAGGAATTTGCCACGGAATCGCTTTTAAATAATAGACGATAGCGCCAATATCATAAAAGCGTTGAAGAGGGAATTCTTCCTTTGCATCTAAAATAGTAAATCCATTTTCCTTTAGCTCATTACAGGCAGTTTCGAGTGACCAACTTGCAAATTCGCTATTTAGTGGTGTGCCAAACTGCTTATTAAGTTCTGCGCAATCAAGACCACCAGCTTGTTGTGTAAGAAATATTCCATTAGGAGAAAGGATTCGGTTTACCTCAGAAGCAGCATAGGATTCATGTTGGTTCACAATTAAATCAAATTGAGCATCTTGAAGCGGTAGGGCATCATCATCCTTTACTTCTACAACAATAACCCCTAAAGGCTCTAATTTCTTTCGGGAAATTGGCACGTTTGGAGCGTAGCCCTCAGTAGCATAAATAGTTGGCGGGAATGGTTGTAACATAGATAAAAACTCTCCACCGCCAGTACCCATATCGAGCATTGATTCTGCATGCTGCATAAGTTGAAAAGCAGTGCTGCCGTACGACCACGATAAAGGCTCGCTCTTCATTCGACCCGTTTCTGAAATGAAAGAAAAATCCCAGCCACTAAAGTTCGTATTTGTACTTTCTAATAAAGTTAAAAATAATGGATCACGTTTCATAATTGTACCCTCCTATTTTGTAAATGAATGATATGATGAGAAAAGTAAAAAGGAGGACCTCTTATAAAAGTGAAACGGATTTACGTTTCGTGTTCGAATAGATGCATATAAATTCGCTCCTTGCGAGAATGATTATTTATATATTCGGGATTTTTGAGTGGAATTCCTTTGAAATATAAAGAGAAGGTAGATATTTAATGAAAAATTGGATTGAGTTTACAGATAAAGAGTACGATCGAATTTGGGATGAAGTATATAGTGACTATGAATTTTCACCAAGTGTTTCAATATTTCCATCGTTTAAAGTACCAGGACCGTTTATCACATATGACATCTCTCATTATTTTGGAGAATCGGTAGATTTAAATGTATATGATGAACTTGAAGAAAAAGCATTAAAAGTTTTCAAAGAGAATACAGCATTGAATGAATATATGATGGCACTAGATTGGCAACATGAGTGTTATTGGGTAAATCCACACTTAGAGTTTGAAAGAAATGAATTTTATGAGTGGCGTATACCAATATTTCCGAATGGTGATTACTATTTCTTTATTCAGAAAGACTTTAAGTGGGGGTATTTAGGCCATCCTTGGGAGAAGAGTATAACGATATTTGGAAAAGAAATAATAGAGAGTTTTAAACAAAATAAACCGGAAATGTTTCAAAATATTTTAAGGCAGGGATAATGTTTTAAAGAGAAAAAACGCTTATACTTCATTCTTGAAGCATAAGCGTTTTTGTTTTGGCCGTTTTCATTTAAAAATACTTAAAAATAAAAATCTTTTGGTAAAGTACCATTTTTTATCACCGTTCTTAACCCATGTTTTATAATCCAAGGGTTAACAGGATGCTGTTTATCACGTAATTGCTGCAACCATTGAAAAACGAGTTCTTTATCTTCCTTCGTAATATCGTTAATATGATTGGCTACAGATTTTTGAACATACTTAGAAGGGTCATTCATTAATGGTTCAAGAAGCTGTAAATTGTTCTTAAAGTTACCTTTTAGAGCTCCTGTTTTTTTTGCCCAAGGAAGTCTTGGTCTTGTACCTTCAGAAACTAGTCTCCTAATGTGGCTGTTTTCGTCATGAATCCACTGTTGTAAAATATTTAGTGTGTCTTCATGGTACGTTTCAAGAAAAGGCCGAATGGCATATTCAGCAGTATTCCTTTTTGTTATTTCATACATTGCATGGAATGAGGAGTCAAAATCGTTAAGCCCATATTTTTCAACGTATTTTGCGATAGGCATGTACATATAGCCGTTTGTAAATGTACCTACTTCTGTTGTATTTTCTGGTCCCAATGTTTTCAGTAATATATGTATTGCTTCATTAAAATCTTTTTGTAAAGCATTGTGTAATTCATCTGCTATTACTTCAATCCGTTGCTTTAACTCTAAACCTTCAACTTTACATGTTACGGAGGCTATAAAGTTTTTTTTAGAGAAAGTAGAATCGTGTTTACAAATAGAATCAGCCATTTTTTCTGCTAATTCATCATTAAATAAAAATTTTAATGGAACGTATTTACCCATTTTTCCACCTCATTGGTCAGTTGAAAATAATTTTTATTTTTTAATCGACAATCCATAAACTAACGTCTCACTAGGAGTCGTAATACTAAAACCAGTCGTCTTATAATCAAGTTTCACTGTATCACCAGTGTAATCTTTCGTGAATGAGTCCATTTGTACAATAAGCATTCCATCCTCATATACAATATCATCTGCATTGTATGTATCCCAAACTAAATCAACATCAACGAAAATGCTACAAGAGTTTGTCATTGTTCCTCTAATGCGAATGATCTTTTTATCTTCACGTTCTAATCTATGTATAGCTGCTTTTGCTTCATCAGTAATACGAATGTTCATTGTATCCCAACCTTTATTTATATTTCCTTTATTATTGCAAAAACAAGAGCAATAGGGAAGCAAAGAGGTTTGCAACAAAAAACGAGCAAACAAATTTGTTTGCTCGCTCTACTTTATTTTAGTTCACATTTATCAAGTGGAATCACTTTTGTTTTCTTTGTAAATTTATATCCTAACCATAGTACTAAGAAGAGTGGTAAACCGATGTAAGAAACGAGTACGCCGTTCCAATCGATTGATTCACCCATAAATGCGCCGTAGTTTTGTCCTAAAATTACGATGACGCAAAGTGTAAATGCGAAGATTGGACCGAACGGGAACCATTTTGCTCTATATGGTAAGTCCTTTAAATCTTTTCCTTGTGCGATATATGCTTTACGGAAGCGGTAATGACTAATTGCAATGCCAACCCATGCGATAAAGCCAGACATACCAGAAGCGTTTAATAACCAAATATATACAACACCGTCACCGAATAAAGAAGCGATGAAAGCGACGCTACCAACTACTGATGTTGCGATTAGAGCGTTAACAGGTACACCACGGCTATCTAATTTGCCTAAAAACTTCGGTGCTTTTCCTTGACGAGCTAAATCCCAAAGCATACGAGTTGATGCGTACATGCCAGAGTTACCAGCAGATAAAACTGCCGTTAAAATAACAGCGTTCATAACAGAAGCAGCAAAGGCAACGCCCGCTTTTTCAAATACAAGTGTAAATGGACTTACTGTAACATCACTTGCTGCAAGACTTTCAGTTGTATAAGGAATTAATAAACCGATAACGAGAATTGCAAGGATATAGAATAAAAGAATGCGCCAAAAGATCGAACGAATTGCTTTTGGGATATTGCGTTCTGGATCAGACGTTTCACCAGCAGCTACACCTAATAATTCAGTTCCTTGGAAGGAGAAACCAGCAGCCATAAATACACCGATAATTGCCATGATACCGCCGTTAAATGGAGCATCTGCAACAGTGAAGTTTTTAAAGCCGACAGATTCGCCGCCCATAATTCCAAAAATCATCATGAAGCCGACAACTAAGAAGATAATAATAGTAACTACTTTAATAAGTGCGAACCAATATTCAGATTCACCAAAACCTTTAACAGATAAATAGTTTAAGAGAAAAATAATAGCTAAGCATAATCCACTCCAAATGAGGGAAGGGGTATCAGGGAACCAAAATTTCATAATTAATGTTACGGCCGCTAGTTCTGCCGCAATTGTAATCGCCCAGTTATACCAATAGTTCCATCCAAGTGCAAAGCCAAGTGATGGATCAACAAATTTTGTTGCATACGTGCTAAAAGATCCAGTAACAGGCATGTAAGCTGCAAGTTCAGCTAAGCTTGTCATTAAGAAATACACCATAATTCCAATTGCGGCGTATGCGATTAGTGCACCGCCAGGACCAGCTGAATGGATTACACCACCGCTGGCAAGAAATAGTCCGGTACCGATTGTACCACCGAGAGAAATCATCGTAAGGTGACGAGATTTTAATCCGCGTTTTAATTCACCTTGTCCTTGTGTAGTTTGCGTTTTAGAGGTAGATTGATTTGTTGCGCTATTCATGTTCAACACTCCTTTTCTTGTAGGTTAGGAAGGAGCGGGGGAGAAAAATACAAAAAACCGCCAAAGGAATTAGGCGGAACGTTTCACAAATAACCACCCCATCATACCCTTCCGTTAAGATAGCACCCCACGTTTACACGGTAATTTTGTAAACGTGACAGTTCTGTTCCTTTCGGAGACAGCCCCAGCTCATACTTCCAGAGAAGAAATACAAACTTCGGCAACTTTTCCTTTCAAACGGAGTCAGTGACATTCTCTGTGTCTCGTCCGTTTTACTTTTAAAAGTCGCAACCTCTACCTCATCGGATTGATGAGGATTTATATATTGCTAAGATATTTAATATATGGCAATTGTAATGAGTTTCTGAATATATTGCAAGGAATTTTGTTAGGAAAAGTCAAAAAATATCGGTTATTGTATAGGAAACGCTTGCATAACTCCACCCGAACCTACTATTATGTAGCAATAAACAAAGAAAAAATTGTTATACAAATGTTTCGCAAAAAATAATGAAAAACCCTTTAAAATTAAAAGAAAATTCAGAAAATATAATTCGACATAACGATTGAAGGGTATCACTTCTTTTATTTTGTTCTAAAGAAAAAACATATGTGTAAATAAAAAGAGTGAATATTCTTTCTTTTTGTAGTAAAATTGAAGTACTGTTTAATTAAAAAGGGGACATCGTTATGAAATTAGAAACAGAAAGATTACATATTATCCCGTGTACGGAAGAATGGGTTCAGATTGCGAAGAATCAAGGATACAATAGCGGCCCACATATTGCAGGGCATGTAGAAAATATAAAACAAGATAAGGATTTATTACCGTGGGGTGCGTGGTATGTCATTCGAAAAGAAGATAACATCGTACTAGGGGATATAGGATTTAAAGGGAAACCGAACGAGAAACGTATAGTAGAAATTGGTTACGGTTTTATTGAGAAATATTGGAATAAAGGGTATGCTACAGAATCTGTAGATGAATTAATAAAGTGGGCTTTCCAGACAGGAAAGGTAGATACAATTATTGCGGAGACACTCCTTGAAAATGGTAGTTCGATTCGTGTATTAGAGAAATTACATGTGAAGAGAGTAGATACAACAGATACGATGATTAATTGGAAAATAGAAAAATAAAAAATACCGCTCGATATAGTTCGAGCGGTATTTTTTATCATTATGGTAGCATTTGTTTTTGATCTTTCGGATAGCCGCCTGTTGATGCGTTAGAACGATTGGAATGATTACGGACAGCAATGAAAATAGAAATAATAACGACAAGACCAACTGCCACGTAAGAAAGTGAAATAATAGTTGGATCCACTTTAAATGTCGTAAGTAGTGTACGAATATTCGTAAAGATAATAAGGCCACCAACTAATACCCCAAGTAAATGAGGTGGAACGATACGTACTAACCATGCGGCAATTGGAGCTGCGACAATACCGCCAAGCATTAAGGCGAATACCCAAACCCAGCTTACTTGTTCCCAGCCAAGTGAGATGAAGAAACCAATTGTTGCAGCGAGCGAAACAGGAAACTCACTCGTATCTACAGATCCAATAACTTTTCTAGCTTCATTTCCTTTTGCTAGCAGTACAGGTGTCGTAATTGGACCCCAGCCACCGCCACCAGTTGAATCGACGAATCCAGCGAATAAGCCGAGTGGCACAAGTTGTTTGGCAGACATGCGCTTTTTGGAAGTAACAATTTGTTTTTGAATAATGAATCGTAATAAAATATAAACGCCTAAAGTGAATAAAAATATTGAAATGTACGGTTTAATTACATCGCCAGGTAAATTACTTAAAAAACATGCCCCAACAAATGCCCCAATTGCTCCGGGTAATGTTAATCTGGAAACTGTATATTTATCAACGTTTCCAAATTTGATGTGCGATGCACCAGAAGCTGCGGTTGTAACGACTTCAGCTAAGTGAACAGATGCGGATGCTACAGCTGGTGCAATACCAAACATTAATAATAGTGAGGTAGATGTTACCCCATACGCCATTCCAAGTGCCCCATCAATCAATTGAGCGAAAAATCCAATAATAGCAAAGACAATTAATTTCTGCATAAATAATCCCCCTGTAATAATAAATGAAAAAAGCACTTTTCCCGTATGAGAAAAGTGCCTTTGGTTTTTCCAATCAGCAATAATTAAATTTGTTTCATTATAATACATATTAATCATATAAATCAACTAGGTTTTGAAGTTTTTTGAATTGAATGAAAGAAAAATAAAATATACAATAAAAGGATGGAGAGAAAGGGGAGAAAGACATGTTACGATTTGATCATCTCGTTCACGCAGTGCCTTGTACACCGGAGGAAGCAGCAAAACAAATGCAAGAGCGTGGATTTCATACTGTATTAGGCGGAGAGCATACTACTTGGGGAACTTGGAATAGTTTATGTTATTTTGATTTATCATACATAGAATTTTTAGCTGTGCAGCATGAAGAAAAAGCGAAAGAAGCAGAAAATCCATTAGTACAAGAAACGGTGGTGAAATTACAAAATGGAGAAGGAATGCTACAAATTGCAATTCGAACAGATGCAATTGAAGAACTAGCAGTTAAGTTTAGTAAGCATGGCTTACATACGATAGGGCCATTTGAAGGGAAACGTATGAGAATAGATGGCCGGCTTTTAGAATGGAAAATGTTATTTGTAAAGCAAGAAGAAAGCGGGCCGAGATTACCTTTCTTTATACAGTGGAATGAAACCGATGAAGAAAGAAGAAACGACTTACGCAACATAGGGACGATCACGGAACATAAAAACAAAGTGCAACACATTGAAGTGATCCATTATGCAGTGAAAAATGTTCGAGACACAGTGCGAAAGTGGAAAGAAGTAATGGGGCTAACTGCAAGTTCAGTCACAAAAAATGAAAAATGGAATGCTGAGTGCCAAAGTGTAGCGTTTGGTGACATTCATGTACAGTTTTGTGAACCGATTGGGGAAGGGCTAGTGAAAGAACACTTGATTAGGAATGGTGAATATCCTTTTGCAGTGGAGTTTAAAGGGGAGAATAAACGAGAGTATGAAGTGTTAGGTAGTTTGTACATATATGAATAGAGGGGATGTTTTGGAAGAAATAGTAAGAGAGATAGAAAGAAAACTAGAGTGGCCCTGTATTGTAAAATGTATAGCCATTACAAAAGGTTTTTCGTATGAGGAGAAATATAAAATTGAACTAGAGAATCGTGAAACGTATTTTGTAAAAGTGTGTGATTCTGCTAATTATGAACGAAAACTAGAAGAATATACGTATATGAAACAAATAGAGTTATTACATATTCCAACGCCCAAGTTAATTCATTTTATAAAACTTGAAGAATTAAATAAATGTGTTCAAGTATTTGAATGGATTGACGGAGTAAATGGTGAAGAGAGCTTACGGAAGTTATCGGTGGAAGAACAGTATGATGTAGGAAGAAAAGCAGGAGAAGTATTAAGGAGAATTCACTCAATTGAAAGAGAAAGTGCAAGTAATAAATGGGAAACATTTAGATGGAATAAATACGAAAAATACATAGAGGCACTAGCAGATTACGAGGTGAATTTTCTGGATTTGAAGCCAGTATTAACCTTTGTAGAAAACCATAAAGACTTATTAAAAAATCGTCCAATTACACTTTTACATGATGACTTCCATCCAGCAAATAGTATGATTCATAACAAGGAGTTTATCGTTATCGATTTTGGAGGATATGATTTTGGTGATCCAATACACGATTTTTATAATGTAGCGATTTTTACTACAAGAATAAGTAAACCATTTGCGGTTGGACAAGTTCACGGTTATTGCGGAGGTAATCCGTCGCTTCATTTTTGGCAACTGTATTCCTTATATGCAGCAATGACATTCCCAGCGGACATCGTTTGGACAAACCGAAGTACACCGCACCTAGTAGATGATATGAAGGAAAGACTAAATGGAATTTTAGAAGAACATAATCATTTTTCGTCCTATGTTCCAAGATGGTATCAATCCTATCAGATGGATATAATGAAAAATAAATAACGGAGGGATTCATTTGGATAAAATAGCGGTAATTTCAGATATTCATGGTAATATTCCGGCATTAGAATCTGTGCTGAAAGATATTAAATTAAGAGGAATCGAGCGCATTATTTGTCTTGGAGATTTAGTAGGAAAAGGTCCTCATTCAAGCGAAGTAATTGAAATCATTCGTAAAGAATGCGAAGGCGTTGTAATGGGGAATTGGGATGATTTCATTACAAAACCGACTGAATTTGAAGCGTTAAAATGGCATCAAAAACAATTATCGGAAGAACAAAATGAATATTTAAGAAGCTTACCATTTTCGATCGAATTTTTTATGAGCGGAAAACTCATTCGTATGTTCCACGCCTCACCAAGAAGTTTATATGAAAGAATTCAACCACACGCTTCAAGAGAAGAACGTATTAGTATGTTCGAAAATAGTGATCTCACAGAGAATATAGAAGGGGAAAGAACACCAGATGTCGTTTGCTATGGTGACGTTCACCAAGCGTTCGTTCAAAATTTCAGAGGGAAAACGTTATGTAACGCTGGTAGTGTAGGAAATCCTCTTGAAATTACACAAGCATCCTATTTAATCTTTGAAGGAACGTACAATGAAAAAGAAGCCGCAAGCTTTTCTATTCAACTCGTACGTGTACCGTATGATATTGAATTAGCTATCAGACTAGCAGAAGAACTCGATATGCCAGACCTTGAAGAATATAAACAGGAGTTACGGACTGCTTTGTATCGAGGGTTTAAGGGAAAGTAAGAAATATGTAAAGCAATAAAACTATATCAACGTTTTGACAAATAGTATCGACTTACCTACAAATAGTGATCAAACGTGTTTAATGTAATTGTATTATGTGAACTGAATTAGGGAGGGAAGATAATGATTCGCCAAAAACGAATGAAAGAAATCGCTAATTATATTTTAAAGTTAAACTTAACGCATCCAATAAGAGTGGGAGTAAGTGGTATTACAGCTTCAGGAAAAACAACATTTGCAAACGAACTAGCGGAAGAAATAAAAAAACGAGGATTACCAGTAACACGCGCCAGCATTGATGATTTTCATAATCCAAGAGTGATTCGCTATGCAAAAGGAAAAGAATCTGCAAGAGGGTATTACGAAGATGCACACGATTATACAGCTTTTAAAGAGAGGTTATTAAAGCCTTTAGGACCAAAAGGGAATTTACAATATGAAACGATTTCTCATAACTTAGTAACGGATATGCCTGTACATAATGAGCCGCTATTGGCCACGCAAAATATGATATTAATAGTAGATGGAACGTTTCTATTGAAAAAAGACGTTGCGCATTTATTTGATTACAAAATATTTATAGATAAAGATTTTGAGATTGCGAGAAAACGTGGTGCAGAGCGCGAGACGGAGGCTTTTGGAAGTTATGAGAAAGCAGAGAAGATGTTTTTGAATAGGTATCATGCGGCCTGTAAGATGTATATAGATGAGCATAATCCGAAAGAGTGTGTAGATGTTGTATTTGAAAATAGTAAATTTGATGATCCGGTAGTTCTATTTAAAAGACATTAATACAGTTTATATAGGAGGAATGAGCATTTGTTTAGATGGTTTCAAAAAAATAATAAAGTGAATGAAGAGGAGGAGGGACAATATTTAGAAATCAAAAATGAACAGATTAATGAACAATTAAAACAAAAAATAATGGAACTAGAGAGTATAAGTGAAGACATTTGCAGTAAGTATCAAAAAATATATGAAGAACGTTTTGCGCAAAATGGTAAATTAAATTTGAAGCTGTCAATTAAAAGAGATATAGACGGTGATGAATTAGAAGAACTAACATCTAATAATTGTTTAGAGTATGAATATAGATCAGAAATTAATTTTGAATATGATGCTTCAAAATTATGGGAAGTCTGTACTATTTCGCTTTGGTACTATTACCAAGGATATCGAAAAAGTAGTAGCATAGGAACACTTTATAGCGGAACGATTAATGAATTAGAAGAAGAAGTTAAAGTAACATTGGAAGAACTGTTACATAGTGAAGATAATTAATGATTCCATTTTATATTGCGTTAAGAATGGGTTTAATTTTATGATACTAATAGGGAATAATTTAGGAAGAGAAATTTAAAGGGGATAAAAAAATGACAGAAGTACTAGAACTAAAAGAAGAACTACTACAAATTAAAAATAATAATTATGCTGTGCCAGAAGACGTAGACGCATATCCATATGCACAGTGGATGCTAGATTATATCGGATCACCTGATGCTGAATTACGTGATGATTTGATTTATAGTACGCTTCACACATGGATTACAAATGATGTATTTAGACAAAAAGAATTACGAGGATTAATGTTACAAGCAATTAGTCCTGATTATTTATTTTATAAAATTGGTGAAAAGGGAACAGACTCTGTTTTTAAACGTGCATTCTCCGTATTAATCCCGCCACTTATTTTATCTGTTCATGAAAGAGACCCATTGTTATCTGAAGAACAACTGTACAGTGTGGCAGAACAAGTACTGGAATATGTATATTTAGAAGAAGATGTAAGAGGCTACGTAGAAGGAAAAGGATGGGCACATTCTACGGCGCATGCGGCTGATGCACTCGATGCATTAGCACGTACAATACAAAATCGTGAGTTTTCATATGCAATACTAGCTGCCGTTCGTCAGAAGGTTCGCTTACATGACTACGTATACACCCACTTTGAAGATGAGAGATTAGTAGCGCCAATTATGTCGTTACGTAACCAAAATCTTTTAACTGAAGAAGAGTGGAGCAATTGGCTACATAGTATAGCAACTGTTGAAGACATCCGACATCCACAGCATGCTATTTTAGTACAAAATATTAGAACTTTCCTAAGAAGTTTTTATTTCAGAGTTTTAGAGACAGAAGGTAGTACAGCCTTTACAGATGATATATTGGAGACTTTGAAGGATTTGCGTAGGTATTAAAAATGGTCCGTCCTTAGAAACAATGAATAGATATTAATTTTGAAAATTTATTAGAAATTTATTTTTATATTGTACCCTTTCAGTATAGGTTGAAAGGGGTGTCAAATGAAAAAATTATTAAAGCCAGTGAAAATAATATTTTTAATGTGTATTAGTATGATTTTCTTTGGAACAGGCGCTGTATTTATATATCATAACTATCAATTAAAAATGGAATCGACATTAATGAACAATGAAGGCGAACTTGTTAATTTCGATAATAAAAAAGTGAATGTTTATAATGAGGGGAGCGGGGAGGATACGTTTGTATTTATGGCCGGATCTGGAATTGCCGCTCCTGTTTATGAATTGAAAGGCTTATATAGTAAATTTTCGAAAGAAAGCAAGATTTCTGTAATTGAGAGAGCTGGTTATGGATACAGTGATGTTTTTCAAGATGATAGAGATATTGATACGATATTAGAACAAACGAGAGAAGCGATTATTCGAAGTGGAAATAAACCACCTTACATTTTAGTACCACACTCTCTATCGGGTATAGAGGCTATTTATTGGGCACAAAAATATCCAAGTGAAGTAAAAGGGATTATTGCGTTAGATATTGGTTTACCTAAACAGTACGTAACTAATAAAATAGGTATGGTTGATTCATTAAAAATAAAAGGGATGAATATTTTAACGAAAATTGGTTTTCAGAGATTAGCTCCCTCTATTACTTATAATCCCGAAGTCATTCGTCAATCCTTTTTAAACGAACAGGAAAAAGATATTTATAAAGCGCTTACGTATAAGAGGGCTTTTAATGATGATATGAAGCAAGAACTTTTACAAAGCTACAATAACGGTAAAAAATCAAATTCTTTATCGATCCCAAAAGAAACACCTATGTTATTTATAGATGCGATTGCTAGGCAATATAAAGATTCGAAGTATACAAAGCAAAAAAACGAAGATTATAAGGAGTTTGCTAGCAAGTTATTAATAGCTGATGTAAAAATAATTGAAGGTACACATAGTATTTATTTATATGCTCCTGATGAAATATACAAAATTGCTATGGATTTTATTAAGAATAAAGTAGTGAAGAACTAAACAATTGTAACTTTAGCGATGAAAGGCTTACATAATGAAAGTATATAACATATTAATTGTTGAAGACGATTTGATTATAGGAGATTTATTACAAAAAATTTTACAGCGTGAGAAGTATAATGTGTGTTGGGAGAAAGAGGGAAGGAAAGTTCTTGATATAATTCATGAAATAGATTTAGTCGTAATGGATGTTATGTTACCAGGCGAAGATGGTTATCAAATTACAAAGAAAATAAAAAATCTAGGATTAAATATTCCAATTATATTTCTATCAGCAAGGAATGATATGGATAGTAAACTAATAGGTTTGACTATTGGAGAAGAATACATGATAAAACCTTTTGACCCTAGAGAGTTGTTGTTAAGGATTCAGAAAATGTTAGATAATCAATATGGTACGTTCACGCAAATTAACCATTTATTTATAGATGCAGAATATAAAAGAGTTTTTATTAATGATTTGCGTAATGAAGTTGCTTTTACAGCAATTGAACGAAAAATATTCTTCTATTTATATGAAAATAGAGATAGAACTTTATCTAAAGAACACTTCTATGATTACCTATGGCAACTCGAAGATAGAAATCAAAATATCATGAACGTACATATAAAGAAAATCAGAACCAAAATTGATGATAAAACAGGTGATATTATTCAGAACATATATGGAGAAGGGTATAGATTAAATACCTATATGAAGAAATGAACTTAAAGAAAAAATATCAGTTACTATTATTCTCCGCTATTATTAGCGTACCACTGTTATTGTTGTCAATTAGTATCTTTGTATCAGTTATTTATAATGTTGTCTTTAAAACTAAAAATCAGAACATTCCTTTTCACGAATCCTATGCATATCCTACGATGTTAATCATATTTTTATTATCACTATTAATATTAGCTTTTGTATTTTCAAAATCGATTAACACAGTATTAAATAAAATTAATGTATTAAATCAAACGATTCGAGATTTAGCTAGTGATAAAAAAATCCCTAATATAATAAATGTTAAAAGCGATGATGAAATGGGAGAGCTGATTAAATCAGTGAACTTGCTTATAGAAAGAACAACTTATCGAGAATTAGAACTACAACAACAGGAACAAATAAAAAAGGAACTATTAAATAAATTACGGCATGATATTAATACACCCTTAACAGCGGTCAGATTACAATTATATTATTTAGAAGGTGAGTACAAGGAACAAGCACCAGTACTTGAATCAATGTATGAGCAGATACAATATATAAGTGATTTAACTAACGAATTTAATATTCAATCTACAGAGACCTTAGAGAATACTTATATTGTGAATGATGAAGTTAATATACAAAATTTAATAGAAAATATGATTAAAAAATGGAGCTATTTGTATAGCATTCATAAAATTGAATTAGTATATAATCCACAAGATAAAGAGTTGATATGGAATAGTAATGAGTTATGGATTCAAAGGTTATTTGATAATATTTTTCAAAATGTCCTTAAACATTCAAAAGCTAAAAAACTCAAAATTATTATAGATGAAGATATTGTTTCCTTTAGAGATGATGGGATTGGGTTTGATATAAATAGTAAAGGTACAGGACTTGGTTTGAAAAATATTGAAGATATATCAAAGATGTTCGATATAAAATACACTTTACAATCAAATAGTGGGGGTACTATGTTTTCATTTGAAAATACAAAAGTTTAGAGCAAATTACATAAAACCAACACCTCCCAACCATACTAAAAAATGTGTTGGAGGTGAATGTTATGGACAATAAAGACTTTGAAAAAGTTTATAATGATTACATACATCAAGGAGAAGAGCAAGCTCAATTTGAAGTAGACAATGAAGTCAATTCAGGAGCAGAACAAATTGTTGCTGTTCGTAAAAATGATGATGGTGATTTAATAGCGTTTAAAACAAGTAGCGGGAGAGAGTTAGATTATATGACTGCTCTTAGTGAAGCAAAATCAGGGAAGTTAGCTCATGTGGATGTATTTCATAAGTATGGCAGAGATATTATACGTAGTGAACCTGATGGAATAAAAGAAAATAATTTAGATAATTTACCTTCATTTTAAACGGGTAAACCTCAAGAAGAGAATGTTCATTTGGAGATTCTCTTCTTTGTTTTGCGAAGTTTTCCTTGCAAATAGACGATTCATTTTTAAAGTGCGATCATACTTTTAAAGAGCGCTCTAAATTTCTCTTTATCTTCTGCTGTAAATGGTTTCGGTCCCTTTGTACGTTTACCACTTTTTCGAACCATTGCACTTAAATATCGTGTTTGTAACAATTGTTCAATGTTATCATTCGTATACTTATAGCCTTTATGGTGTAGTACGATACAGCCTTTTGCTAAAGCGAGTGAAGCAAGACCATAATCTTGTGTTACGATTAAATCTTCTTTTTTTGCTAATTGCATAATTCGGTAATCTGCAGCATCTGCTCCAGAATCAACATAAATTGTTTCCACACCTTTTGGCTGCTCTGCATTAGAATAATGAGAAAAGCTAGTAACGAGTGTAACAGGAATTTCTGCCTTCGTAGCTTCAAAAATAATCACATCTTTTACAGGACAAGCATCTGCATCAACGTAAATTTTCATTGGTATCACTCCTATAAATAGGTTCGTGTTGATAATAATGGTAGATTTAGGTTTTGTCAAACGAGAAAGCTCTATCCTGCATTAACGAGCAGTATGATTCTAACCTCAAAAATAAGTGATTACGAGGAAGTTAGGTGGGAGATCAACTGCACATAAAGTCTGATTGGTGAAGGCTAATTATCAGTGAGTGATGGACAGAACCCTCGCTGATTAAAGTTATTTTTCACAAACTAAAATAGCTTCACGCAAACGAGAAATCCCTTCCTCAATTTGATTGATATTTACCTTCCCATAGGATAAACGTATATAACCATCTTTCGCACCGAAAATACTGCCTGGCATAAAGGCGATTTCTTGTTTTAAGCTTTGCATAATGAGTTGTTTTTCGTTTATCGGTTCGTTTAATTTTCCCCATATGTATATACCGCCGGTCGGGTTTGAAAAAGAGATTTTGTCGTGAAGTTGCTCATTTAAGGCGCGAACGATAACGTCTCTTTTTTCCGCTAATTGTTTTCGTAACGGTACGATATGAGACTGAAATGGTACAGTTTCGAAAAATTGTTGCATAAGCCACTGCGGGAAAATGCTCATACCTAATTCCATTTGATGCCTTGCGTCGGATAACCTTTCTACTACAGACTGCGGGGCGACGAGCCAGCCGACTCGTAATCCTGGTGCAATCATCTTTGATAAGGAATGTACATAAATGACTGTTCCATTTTCATCAATCGATTTCAAAGTAGGGCAAGGTTGTTTCTTTTCTAACGTAAGCAAGCTGGATGGATCATCTTCAACGATTGCAATTCGTAAATCTGCGCAAAGTGATAATAGTTTTTTTCTACGGTTTGGATGAAGCATCGTTCCCGTAGGGTTTTGGAAATTTGGATTTAAAAAGATCATTTTAATACGGTGTTTTCTATATAACTCCTGTACATCATCTGGGTTAATCCCATGTTCATCGACAGGTAATGGAAAAATACGAATACCTGCTGATTGGAATAGAGGTAGGGAATAACAGTGTGAAGGACTTTCGAAAGCAACCGCATCACCTGGATTTAATAAACATTGTACGATAAGATGAAGTGCTTGTTGAGCGCCGGATGTAATCATAATGGATTGTTCAGTCGCTTCCACTTTTAAATATTCCTTCATATATTTTACTACCGCTTGTCTTAATGGGAGATAACCTTGCGGGTGATCATAACTTAATGAATGCGTTAACGGTTGTTCTCGCAAAATCGCTTGTAGTTGATCATGAGGATAGAGATTACAACCGAGTTCTCCGTTTGCAAAATCTATAATATTTTCATTTTGTTGTACTTCTGCCCGAATATGGCGAAGTAACGGTAAGTTTGGTAAAAACGTACCACCTTCTACGAAGTTTCTCCAGTTTGGTGTTAATGTTGGAGAAACACCCCACATATGTGTACTTACACGTGTACCTTTACCAGTTGTACTTTCTACAATTCCCATAGCACGTAGTTCATTATAAGCAGTCGTTACTGTACTTCGGTTTACATTTAACTGTGTAGCTAATTTCCGTTCGGAAGGGAGGAAGCTACCTGGAGGAAGTTCTCCATATGTAATACGTTTTTCAATAAAGTCAACAACTTGCTGATAAATAGGGATTTTACTGTCACTATCTAGCTTCCATTCCATAAAAATGCCTCCGTATCTTTTATATAAACCCAGTATAGCAAATTGGCTGGGTAAAAAAACAGCCAATTGGACGGTGTTATATCCAGCCAATTTTACTATGCTAAATATGGAGGGGGAGATTCGGATGAAAAGATGGCAAATGGAATGGCTCCTAGTATCAGTAGCATTAGTATGGGGAGCAAATTATACAATTGGAAAGTATGGCGTGGCATTTATGTCATCCATTCAATTTAATAGTTTACGATTTTTAGTAGCATCACCGGTATTATTACTTATTACATTTTTAATGGAACGCTCATTACGTATTGAAAGAAATGATTGGTTACGATTAGTAGCAGTCGGCATCGTTGGAACGACAATGTATCAAACGATGTTTATGTTATCTGTGAAATATACTTCAGCAACGAACGCCTCATTATTAATTGCGATGTCACCTATTTTTACAGGGATATTAGCGGTATTACACAAACAAGAACGTTTTTCGATGAAAGTACAAATTGGTTCAATAGTAGCGTTTATTGGTGCAGCATTCGTTTTATTAACAGGGCATACAGGAGGAGCTACTTACGAGTATGCGTGGCTTGGAAATATAATTGGATTAGTCGCAGCAATTGCGTGGGGATGGTATCCAATTTTAGCACAACCTCTTATTACAAAATACTCTGCAATGAGAGTTACATCATGGTCTACATTAATTGGAATTGTACCTCTTGTTATATATTGTTTATTCAACGTAAACACATTAACGTGGCCAGTAGACATGCCAAGCTGGGGTTCACTAGCATATTCAATCATCTTTGCGACAATCTTCGGACTTGCGATGTGGTATGTCGGCATTAGTAAAATAGGCTCAACAAAAGTAATGGTTTATATGTATCTCGTACCATTATTCGCAGTGATCTTTGCAGCTGTAACAATTGGAGAGCAAATCAATATGATGCAACTAGTTGGCGGACTTATAATCTTTGTTGGTTTATATGTTGTAAAAAAAGGTGGAATCAAAAAGTCAGCTCTCAATTTGAAAAAGGTAAGCTAACAGTAAAAATGATCTCTTTCATATAGAAGGAGATCATTTTTTGTTTCGTACTAAAAGCGCTTGTTCAACAGCCCAATTTTGATGATCATGAAGTAAATATTCTATAGCAAGTAGTGGAGGTAACCACTTTAAAACATGATCTTTTTCAGAGGTTTCAGTATGTTTATGTACCATGTTCGCAATGTAAAAGAACCCATCGTTTAAATAATATGTCCCTTCTTTTTCTGCATAAAAATATCGCACTGCATTACCGATATATTGATCAATTTCAATTGCCCATCCTAATTCCTCTAGTATTTCACGCAAACATTCTTCTTTTGTTTCATTACCTTCCATACCGCCACCTGGTAAAAAATAACGGTCTCCTTTTTCGATGATAGCTATTTTTGAGCAAGTATTGTTAAAAATAACCGCATAGCAACTAGGCTGTAATACATAATGAACAGTGGGATTTTTAGAACCAAATGTAAGCTTTGAAATCATAAAACACGACCTTTCTCTATAAAATACATAAAAGGGATAATAAGGTAAATGACGAATTGTATTAAGGTAATCCTTGTTGATTGGAGTGATATCAAAATGATAAATCGAAAATGTTCAAGGTGTAAAGAAATAACGGGTACAATACATGGGGGTAAAAAAATTAAGGAAGAATTTTTGTGTGAAGATTGTCTTCAAAAAGGAATTGCGAGCGGGGAAATCGAATTATCACAAGTGGAGAAAGGACAAAATTCTTATCTTTCTATAAAAATATTAAAAATAATGAGTGTTATTTATTTAATCGTATCTATTATAACAGCTTTTTCTGCCGGAGGACTTATACAGGATCCAGGACTTGGCGGAATAACATTTTCAATAACAGGTGCAGTTGGTGTTATGATAATTGGATCGATATTCCAGTCTGTTCTTGTATTTTGCGGGATATGGGTATTCATCCTTTTAGTAGAAACAGTCATTAAAATTTATGAAAAAATGAAGTGAGTGAGAGGGAGAAACATATGCGAGTAAGAAACATCCAAGGGGAAGATTATATAAAGATTCATTTTGTTTTAAATGATTGGTGGGGCGGGAGAGATATGGCTGCCATGTTACCAAAATTGTTTTTCGTTCACTTTCAAGAAACGAGTTTTATTATTGAAGAAGAGGGAGAAACGTTAGGTTTCTTATGCGGATTCTTCTCACAAACGCATAAAGAGGAAGCGTACGTTCATTTTATTGGAGTAAATCCGAAGTATAGAAGAAGAGGAATTGCATCGACATTGTATTCTTATTTCTTTGATGCCGCTCGTGCAAATAACCGTAAAATTGTAAAAGCAATTACGTCACCAATTAATAAAAACTCGATACAGTTTCATCAAGAAATCGGTTTTCGAATCGAGGCTGGGGATGATGAAATAGAAGGTGTATCCGTACATACAAATTATGATGGGAATGGCGGGAGTAGAGTTTTATTTTTAAAACATGTGTAAAGTAGGCTAGCGCGAAGTTAGCCTTTTTGTTGTGAGGAGGAAAGTATATGGAGAGTGTTCAAAGTAAAGATGAGTACTTACATCGCATCTATAAAGTGCAAGATTATATAGAATTACATATAAATGATGCACTTTCAATTGAAGCGTTAGCCGATGTAGCAGGATTTTCAAAGTTTCATTTTCATAGAATTTTTAAAGGGATAGTAGATGAGCCGTTATCTCGGTATGTAAATCGCTTGAAACTAGAAAGGGCAACTCACCTTATTACATATCGTCCGGATATGACGATCACAGACATTGCGTATCACTTCGGTTTCACAGATTCAGCAGTTTTCTCCCGTACATTTAAAAATTATTACGGAGTAAGTCCATCTCAATATCGAAACTACAATAGCAAGAATTGCAAAGACGTAAGTGAACCTTCTCAATACAATGAATGTAAGAAGGTTCGAGGAAATGTTGAAATTGTAACAGCGGACGATAGAAACGTCGCATACATAAGACATATCGGTACATATGAAGAGTTAACTATAGTTTTTCCAAAAATGATAGAGAAATTATTTCGTTATGCAACGGAGCAAAACTATCATATATTTGGGGATACGAAAGTATTAACAATTTACCATGACCATCATGAATTTACTGAGGACTATCATTTAAGAACAAGTTTATGTATAACAATTCCAGATGAATCCGCAGTAGGAACGAGTGATATTGGAATAATGGTAATACCTTCAGGGAAATATGCGGTAGGCCATTTTGAAATACGTCAAGATGAATATAAAGGTGCATGGGACTTTTTATACGGCGAATGGCTCCCAAATAGCGGATATAAACCGAGAGATGCGTATCCTTTTGAAGTATATAGAAATGATCCAAGAAAGCATCCAGAACATAAACATATAGTGGATATATATGTACCGATCGAACCTTTTTAATCATAGATTAAGGGGGAAGAATGATGAAAACTTTTGAAGAGTTGGATTACAAGATAAAAGAAGACTATAAAAATATAAACGGTATGTTAGTAGTGCATAAAGGTAATGTTGTTTTTGAAAACTATTATAATGGTTACGGTCCAGATGATGCATACCATGTAGCGTCTGTCACAAAAACGGTAATCTCTGCGCTCATTGGGATATGTATAGATAAAGGCTATATAAAAAGTGTTTATCAAAAAGTAATAGAGTTTTTTCCTGAATATAACGTTAAGTCATCAGAAGTAACAGTGCGACACCTACTTACAATGACAGCTCCATATCCTTTTGTAGACTGGCAGGAACCGTTAGAAGAACTATGCACACAACAGAATTGGGTACAGTATACACTTAATAGAATGGGGAACGGCGGAGAAATTGGATCTTTTAAATATTCTTCTGCAGGAGCACATGTACTATCAGCAATTATTTCGAGTGCAACAGGAAAAAGTGCGCGTGAATTTGCGAATGAACAGCTATTTCAGCCACTCGGTATGAGAGAAATTCCAAACTACAATATGAAAGCATTTGGATTTGATGACTTATTCGGAAAAGATGTAAAAGGATGGGTTCACGATCCAAACGATATTACAACTGGCGGATGGGGACTGACGTTAACGGTTAGGGATATGGTTAAGTTTGGACGTTTGTATTTGAATGAAGGTACTTATAATAGAAAGCAAATTCTTTCAAAGTCGTGGATACAAGAATCAACGGCGATGAATCCAAATCGATATGGTTACTTATGGTGGTTACGAGAAGAGGGTGGTATCTTTTCATACTGTGCCATGGGCGATGGTGGAAATGTGATTTGTTGTGTACCGGAGAAGGAATTGGTTGTGGTGATTGCTTCTGAAGTCATACCGAATGCAGAGGATAGATGGAAGTTAATTAAAGAGTCCATATTTCCTTATTTAAAAGATTAATATGGTTATTTTTATAAAAATAAGAATAAAAGGTTAAGTTATACTTGTTATATTCTCCATGATTGAAATAAGTGTTGTGAGAACAAAGTTGTTCAACTATAGTTAGAAAACTTCAACACCTATACGATTATTGAATAATTGCAAGGTGTTGAAGTGCTTTATAATTTGTTTAGGTACTTTTAACTATTTTTTAACTTTTCGATGTATTAGATAAATCATGCAAAACACAATTGCCAGCAAGCTAAATTTAACTAATTCCATTAGGCTAATATCGCATTTTGTTTCTACTCCATCTGTTAAATAAAATACATTGAACATGCCATGTAAAATTGCAGGTGTTATCACAGAATGGCTATACTCTCTCGTATACGTCAAAATTATAGATAAAATAAATAATAACGAGAGATAGCTTAATATTCCTACAAACCATAATTCATAGTTTTTATAAAAGATTGATACTGGTAAATGCCATAAAGACCAAAGCGATGCAGTAATGATTGCTGTTTGTTTTAATGAATATTTTTTTCGTAAATGGTAATGAAAATTTCCGCGCCATATGATTTCTTCTAAAAATGCAGACAAAGCAGCAATTGTAAGACCAATGAGTAGGAGAAATCCCAATTCATTACAATGATTAAATAAGAATTTTATATTATAAATATAAAAATAGAAATGTAGACATAGCCCTAGAAGTAGTGGCAATAATATGGAGAAAATTAATGGTTTTATTTTTGGACGTGAAATTCCAAATGTATGAACCATTTTTTGTTTCTTATATAATTTCTGATATAAAATAGCAGCTAAAAGCGGAATAACCATCGTAAACCCTAAATAATTACGACCATTTTCTATGTTCAGTAAGATGATATATACAAACGATGTAAGAAAATAAATACATAGAGTTGAATGATAAACTATATTTCTATTTATATTTTTCACCTACTTACATGTATAAGTGATTAATCAAATATCCGATATTTTAATTATATATGAAATGGAAATTACATATGTTGAACTTGTGGGAAAAGTTAGACCAACCCCGTAACTTTTCACAACAAAAAATCGTTAAACAAAAGAATAGATTTTTAATCATGAATGGGGGAGAACCATGAAAATTCTAATACTAGGCGGTACACGATTTTTAGGAAGAGCATTTGTAGAAGAGGCGTTGAAAAGAGGGCATGAAGTTACATTATTTAATCGCGGATCAAATAAAGAACTATTTCCTGAAGTGAAACAGTTAATCGGTGACAGAAATAACGATGTATCAAGTTTAGAAAATCGAAAATGGGACGTTGTCATAGATACATGTGGATTTTCTCCGCACCATATTCGGAATGTTGGCGAAGTATTAAAAGATAATATAAAACATTATATATTCATCTCAAGCCTTTCCGTATATAAAGATTGGATCCCGCATGACATAAAAGAAGACTATATGTTACAACTTGAACCGACGGAAGAGCAAATAAAGGCTGTAGAGAATGGTGAAATATCACCTTATGAGCATTATGGTGCGCTGAAAGTATTATGTGAAAAAGAAGCAGAGAAGTATTGGCCGGGGCGTGTTTTACACGTAAGAGCGGGACTTCTTTCAGGAATGTTTGATTATACAGATCGACTTCCATACTGGATTCAGCGTGTAGCAAAAGGAGGAGAAGTGTTAGTTCCAGGAAGAAAAAAACGTCCAGTGCAGATAGTTGATATAAAAGACGTCGCAAACTGGGGACTAAACATGGCAGAAAACAATAAAGCAGGTATATTCAATGTAACAGGTCCAAATTATGAATTGACGATGGAAGAGCTATTAAATACGTGTAAAAAGGTTACGAATAGTGATGCTGAATTTATTTGGGTAGATGAAGCGTTTATGAAGGAACATAAAGTGCAGCCTTGGACAGAGATGCCTTTATGGCTTCCAGAAACTTTTTCATTAGAAGGTGAAACGAAGCCGTGGAAAGGTGGATTTTCTATTAGTATTGATAATGCTGTTGAAGCAGAGCTTGCTTTTAGAAGATTAGAAGATACTGTTATAGAAGTGCATGACTGGATGAAGAGTATGGACGAATGGGAATTAAAAGCAGGTATTTCAGTTGAAAGGGAGAAGAAGTTGTTAGAAAAGTGGAATGGATAGTTTTTATAGATAATAGGGATGGAGAGAAATATGATAGATCAATTAAAATGGGTTAGAAAAAGGACGATAATTTTAACGGTTATAATCCTCTTGCTAACAGTCATTCTCGTAAGAAATAGTACGTGGTATATCTCCCGTTCCTTTTCTTCTGAATTTTTCCGATTAGCGATGCCTTTGGATAGTAAGGTAATTAAAGATTATGAAGCGGATGAGAAAAATTGGATTGAAATAGGGAATGGTGGATATTGGGAAGTGGTAGCGAATCGAATTATAGAAACGAAGCAATCGAAGGCAGAAGTAATCTCATTTTATCAAAAAATAGGGAAGTTAAAGTATCCCAATTCTAACGTGACCGGTGTAGAAATTCAGCTCTATTTTAAAGATGATAGTAAGGTAGTAGAAAACGAAAAGGGGAATTATTACCGAGATAAGATGGGAGATATTCGTTATGTAAATGAATATGCTATTGAAGATATAAAGAAAGAAAAACAACCTAGTGATTCAGAGATGATAACATATGTGATACAAGTACATACCCAATTTGATTATTGGTATAAACTTGATTGAACATGAAGAACTATAGGAAGGATAAAAAGTTATGTGGAAAAACACTATTCACAGTATCTCATCAAACTTAAGCTTAAAAAATCCGGCTACGAAGGATGAGCTTACTGATATACAAAAATGTTTACATGTGGAATTACCAAATGTTTTATATCAATTATTACAAGAAACAAACGGTATAGCAGGGGAATACGGGGACTTTATATGGTCTGTTTCAAAAATTAAAACTGAAAATATGAATATGAGAAATATAGTTGATTTTAAGGATTTATACATGCCTTTTGACTGTTTATTATTTTTTGCTGATGGGGGAAATGGTGATTTGTTTGGCTATTCCATTTTGAATGGAAAAGTACAAAGAGATGATATATATGTATGGAACCATGAAAATGATAGTAGAACGTGGGTTGCTCCTTCTTTAAAGACTTTTATGGAGTGGTGGGAGAGTGGAAAGATAATAATTTAAATATAGTATCAAAAAAAGTGCCTTGTTACTAAAGAAACAAGGTACTTTTTCACGAATAATTAATCTACCACTCAATTGGTTCTTCCCCATACATCTCCCATAGCTTAGGAAATATCTTCTTCAAACCTTCTTCGTCATCTTCATTCCAGTCTAACTCGATGTCAACTTCCTCAAACTCTTCATTTGTTAAGACATGGTATAGTGTAAAGTATGTATCATCTTCATCCCCAGTCTTCTCCATGTAAACTTCTTGCCCGAAATATAGAGTAAGTTCTTCAATCTCTGGAACGTCATACTCACTCAAATTTTCTAATACAGGAATTAACCGTTCTGGATCTTCAATACACGCTTCGTAAGTTTCTTTTCCTTGATATAATAACCACCCGCGGAAGTAATCAAAACAATCATCCGAACAACCGCCTAAAATAATATAGGCTGCTGCCCATAAGCGAGATGTATAGAAAGCTTTTAATATATGATGCATATGCGTATCAAAAGCTACAATTTCATGTACTGTACGTTTAGCAAGGTGAGAAGTAAGCCATTCTATTTGTTCTTCTTGGTCCTCACCTTTCGTTTTTGCACGATTAAGTAGTTCCCAAAATTCTTCTTCTGTTATCGTTTTTTCTTTTATGTAATCTTCTCCAGGGCACGGGTCAGTATATCCTTTTTTACGTTTGGAAGCAACTAGTTTGTTTGCTTCTTTCATACATTCTTCTTCAGTTTCAAACTCTTTCGCTTTTATACTACCAGCTGTGCCAATTTTTCCGTAAAATACAACGTAGTCTTTTTCTTTCACAACGATTTTCCAAAACTTATTCGATTTCTCATTTTACTGGATTGATAACGTTTCCATTCGTACCCCAATCATGCTTTTCTAGTGTGCACTGTGATTGTAACATATGTATATACACTTGTAATGATGAAAAATAAGAGTTTAGAAAATTCAAAAACGATTGAATGAAGTGAATAAATTTAGTAACCTTATTTGTACAGTAATTACATAATTGTTTTGTAATAATTGGATATTTATATAAAGGGGCGTTACGGATGGATCTTACGTTTAAAGTAGAGGAAACATGTTTTAATTACCGCGTTGGAGCAATTTGTAAACAGGATAATAAAATACTTATTCTTCAAAACAAAGGGGAAGATTATTGGTATGTACCAGGCGGAAGAGTGAAAATGCTAGAAAATAGTGAAGATGCGTTAAAACGAGAACTTGCAGAAGAACTAGGCGTTCCTATTAAAGGGAAGAGATTAATATGGTCAGTAGAAAATTTCTTTACACTTTCTGGACGGAAGTTTCATGAGATTAGTTTTTATTACGAAGTAGAATTGCATGAATTACCCGCGAATGGAGTGGATCAATATATTTTGGAAGAAGAGGGTAGAACGTATTTGTTTAAGTGGGTGCCAGTAGAAGAATTACATGCATATAACGTACAGCCAGCGTTTATAAAAGAGAAAGTAAAGGATATAGCAGTTCATACAGAGCATATTGTTTTACAAAAATAAACCGTATTCGGAGGGGAAAACAGTGAAGGGGACTAAAAAAGAGATACATATAGACGGAACAGTAATTCCATATACACACATTGAAAACGGTTCTAATACAATGTGCTTTATGTTATCAGGCTCAGGTTACAATTATGATAAACCGTTATTTTATTATGCAACGATGCTTATGCTTGAAAATAAAATAGATGTAGTACATATTCATTATTCCTACGATGGACAATTATTGGAAAAACCAATGGAAGAAATAACGAAAGTAATGATGGATGATATAAATCCCGTAATAATTGAAGTGTTAAGAAGTGGGCAATATAGTAATTCAATGTTTTTAGGAAAGTCACTCGGAACAATTCCAATTGCAAATGATTTAATGAGGAGAGAAGAATTTTCACAGTCAAAAATGGTACTACTTACACCTTTACTAACTTTTGATTTCGTTTTTGATTCTATTTTACATAGTCGTCACGAAGGGCTTTTAGTAATTGGGGATAAAGATCACCAATACAATGCGGAGCAAATTGATCAGTTACAAAAAACGAATTTAACGATTGATGTTGTTAAAAACGCAAATCATTCTGTAAATGTTGGGGAATATGAAACAAAGAATTCAATTGAAGCGATAGCAAATATAATAGAAAAGCTTAAAGAAGTTGTTAGGAAAAACTAACTTATCAATACATGCAAAAAGAGGTGCGAATTGCACCTCTTTTACTTTAATAAGCCTTCAACACATGAAGTAAATAATCCTTACGATGCAGCGGATTATAATCAACACGTTTTCGAGTAGGGAAGGGAGCCATAAGCTTTGTGAAACCAGCTGGCTTCGTTGTAAATATGCCTTCTCCTTCTGTAAATGAATGTAGTATTCGTTTGAAACTCTCTGTTTTCGCAACAGGTAATGATCCTGTTAACTGATAAGAATTACTATTGAATATAGGCTCTGCAAAAGTTGCTGGAACGGCAGCGAGTTTATACATTGCAGTACTAATTGCGTACTCCGGTACAGTTAATTCAAACTCATTTACTGGTTCATATACATATGTTTCAGCTTTCTTTAAAGCGTCCATTAATACGAGTGGTGTTAAGTTTCTAAAGTCACTCGCTGTTGTAACAGGACTAGCATAACCAGTATGTGTTAACGTGACGATAATATCTGTAACTTCCCATCCATATAATCCTTGTTTTAACGTTTGAAATACCGTATCCTCAATCGCTTTATGAAATGCTAAAGGTAGTGAGCCGAGTTCAACGCCTAATGTATATGTTATGCCAGAATTAAGTTCACCACGTTCAACTTTGAATCCGACTGTTGCGTAAAATGGATTCGCTTTTTCATCCATTACTTCGACGGAATTTCCAATGCCAATTGGTTTTTCAATACATACAACTCGCGTATTTGAAAAAGTAACCTGCAAATTATATTTCTCATAAAGTGTTGTTTCAATTACTTCTTTTTGTACCTCACCGAAAAGGCGAATGTATAGTTCATTATGAACATCATCTTTCCACACTTTAATAAGTGGATCTTCTTCACATAGTTCCATAAGTGCAGTGTATAAATCATGAATTCTTTCTTTTGATACTGCATCAATGGCCGCTTCCATTTGTGGTTCGGCAAAGTGAATATCTTTTATATAATCCGTACGTTCACCAATAATATCACCAATTTTAATATCATTCAGTCCCCACACTTTACAAAATTCACCGCTAGGAACGGTAGAAGTTTGAACGGCATCTCCATTATGAAACAGGCACATTTTTTTTATCTTTTCTTTATGGGATAGAGACTTACTGCGCCGTATATCAACATATTTTCTAACATGTAAGCTACCTGAAAAAACTCTTATATAAGCAACCTTTTCTCCAGAAGGTTCACGTTCAATTTTAAAAACAACACCGGATAATAGTTCCTCTTGTGCCGATGTAAGAGCTGGCATTAGGGCCGGAAGTTTTTCAAGTAGTTCAGTTACTCCTATACCTGTCATTGCTGAACCGAAAAAGATTGGATACACATTTGCTTGCTGTATTTGCTGTTCTAGTTTTTCTCTTAATAGTGCGTCCGGTATTATTTCGTTATTTACATATGATTCAAGTAATGATTCATTAAATGGTGCTAACAGTTCCATACAATCGTCATATGATTTGTATTCAATGATCCGGGCTTCTTTCGTTCCTTCGTTTAGAACAGAGTAGAAGGGGAATGCTTCATTTGAAAGAACCTCTTTTATTTGTTTCATAACTTTTTCAGTGTTTGCGCCACTACGATCAATTTTATTAACGAATAAAATAGTCGGTATGTTTAGTTTCTGTAATGTTCGCATTAAAATTTTTGTTTGTGCTTGCACACCTTCAACGGCAGAGATAACTAAAATCGCACCGTCTAGAACGCGGAATGATCGCTCCACTTCAGCGATAAAATCAGCGTGTCCAGGTGTATCAATGACATTTACTTTTACATCATCAATAAAGAAAGAAACGACAGATGCTTTAATCGTAATTCCGCGTTGTCTTTCTAATTCCATTGAGTCAGTTTGTGTATTACCACTATCTACTCGGCCAATTTCTTTAATCACATTCGTTTCATAAAGAATACGCTCAGTCAAACTCGTCTTGCCAGCGTCTACGTGCGCGACAATCCCTATATTTATTGTTGTCATTTGTGAATATCCTCATTTCATTTTCCATTTTCATTTCCTCATTTCTATTTGTGTATTGCCGCATTACAATCACTCTCCAGTCATTTAAATTATTACTATTATAATGTAATTTACATTTTTTGTAACGCTACAAAGCGCCTTAATTTGGAAAAAATAAAATGAAAACAAAATGCTTGCATTCTAAATCGATATAGATTATATTAATTGACATATCAACTATTGATACATCAAATGTTTATATTTTGATTGTAAAGGAGGGTTAATTTGACAAGTTCATGCTCAAAAGAAGCGATTATTTTATATAAATTACACTTTCTAAATAAAGAAGTAAGTTCGAAATTTGAAGGGTGTACGGGTATGAGCCAGTCTCGATTAGAGCTTATACTTCAATTATTTGAAGTAGGTGAAATTAGTCAAAAAGCACTTCAGCAAGAAGTGAATATTGATAATGCTGCGATAACAAGGCATTTAAAGCAGCTTGAGGCCAATGAAATGATTGTAAGACGTAAAAATCCAGATGATAACAGAATTACGTTAGTTTCTCTTACTGAAGAGGGACGAAATAAAATTCAGGCGTTTCAAGAGGAAAAAGAACGTTTTGCAGCATCTGCATTTAAAGGATTAAGTGAGGAAGAACGCGATAATCTTTTAAATATGTTAAATCACATCCAAGAAAATATAAAAGAATTATAAAAAAGGGAGAATACAACTATGACTAACTCAGTAAAAACAAATGATTTTAACGAAATTTTAACAGGACGTCGTTCAATTCGTAAGTACGACCCTTCAGTGAAAATTAGCAAAGAAGAAATGACAGAAATTCTTACAGAAGCAACACTTGCACCATCTTCAGTAAACATGCAACCATGGAGATTTGTAGTGATTGAAAGTGACGAAGCGAAAGCAACACTTGCGCCACTTGCGAAATTTAATCAATCTCAAGTAGAAACGTCTTCAGCAATGATCGCTTTATTTGGTGACTTAAACAACTTTGATAACGCAGAAGAAATTTACGGTACAGCAGTAGAGCGTGGACTTATGCCAGCAGAAGTAAAAGAAGACCAAATGAAAAAACTTTCAGCTTATTTCTCAATGGTTACACCAGAAGTAATGAAAGATACAGTATTAATTGACGGTGGTCTTGTAGCGATGCAATTTATGCTAGCTGCTCGTGCTCACGGTTATGATACTTGTCCAATTGGTGGATTTGAAAAAGACCAAATTGCAGAAGCATTTGGACTAGATAAAGAACGCTACGTACCAGTAATGCTAATTTCAATCGGGAAAGCTGCTGACAGTGGTTACCAATCAGTACGTCTTCCAATTGAAAAAGTTGCTGAGTGGAAGTAAATTTAAAGAAATAAGTGGAATATGAGAGGGGAAGCACCATGATTATTATTCACGCAATATTTCAAGTAGATCCAGCAAAACAACAATCATTTTTAAAAGAAATTCAGCCACTCATTCACGGTTCAAGAGAAGAAAGTGGAAATGTATCTTATGACTTATATAAAGATACAGAAAAAGAAAGTGTTTATACGATGGTAGAAGTATGGAAAGATGAAGCAGCAGTTGCGAGCCATAATACGAGTGAACACTTCACATCTTTCGTTAGTAAAGCAGCACAATTTTTAACTGCTCCGCTTAATATAAAAGCTTATAATGGAGAATTAGTAAAATAAAAAGGTAGAAAAAGATGACTTTAGCATATGGCTGAAGTCATCTTTTTTGTATAAGTAGAATCCATTTTGGACTCAGTTATGTTGATAGATAAGTATTGCTCGTATCCTCAGTAACTGTGGTGAATTGTATGTTAAATTCGAACATTCGGCTTATTGGGATATTTTTCCGTGGTATAATTTTTTTGTAAATAAAAGGTAGAGGGGAGTAATTAATGGGAGAATTTCAAAGTAATTTGCATACGGCAACACAACTTGCAACGAAAATGAGAACTGCTTCAGATAGAATGCAAAGTGCTGCTAGTCGCTCTATAAATAAGGCAACGCGTACTACACTATCTGTGAACTTTAAAGCACAAGAAGCAAATCAACAAAATTTACAGATCACGAAACAATTTTGTACTGCTTTTCAACAAACAATTGATAATATCCATTCCGTAGCAAATGAATTTGAGAAAATGGATACAGGACTTCAAAAGACTTTTCAATAATGTAACAGCCTACGTAAAGGGGAAAAGGTAGGGAGAAAAGATGAGTCAAGAAATTGAAACGAGAATCAGTCAATGTAATAAAAAATTACGAATTATATTTGAAGAACAAAATAAAAACCGAATTGCGCTGCAAAATCAAGAACGAGCTGAGGCTAGTTTTCATGAATGGAAAAATAGAAGCAATCGTTTATTTAAGCGAATACTAGAAATTTGGCACGGCGACAAAGAAGTGTTTCACCTTTTTACGAATATGCGGCAAGAAATCGGACAGTATGAAAGAAAACTTACATTCGAATTAGAAAATGAAAAAGAGACGTTGCTTAAAGAAAAACGGCATCTCAGTGAGAAAGAAAACGACCTTTCCTATGAACAGCAGCAACTACAAAGGGAGGCCAATACATGAGTTTAAACATGTATTTGGGAGAAGTACAAAGTCAAACTCAAAGTATGAACGCTATATGTAATGCTACGATTGAAAGTATGGAACAAGCCATTCAATCTATCGATGCCTTTGCGGTAGATACAGTATTACAAGGACAAACATACAGTAGTGCAAAAGCCTACCTTGTCCAAACATTTCGACCATTAGCGCAAGGAATCATATGCTTATGTGAAGAATTAATTCGCCAAAACGAAGCATTTCCAAACGAGTTCCAAGCGAAAGTTGCTTCGACAGATGTGATTGAACAAGAAATAAGAGAACAAATAAGGGGAATTAATCAATCGATTACAAGTATAGAAGCAATAGAAGTACTAACACCAATGCCTGGAGTAGGTGCAATTGTAACGGTATTAGGTGCAATGAGAAAAAAACTGGAAGAAAAACTAGAGCATTTATATGAATTCAATCATTCATCCAGCAACAACTACAGCACCGCTCTCCAATTAGCAGCTAACATCACAGCCGGACTCGCTGAAGTGCAAAGCGGGAAAGGATTTAATCCTGTGAGTGGGACGTTTCATAGTGAAAAGTTAAATATGGAATGGGCAAAGCAAATTCAAATAATTATAGAAGAGAAAATACGGAAATCTGACAATGGTATTGGAAAAAGCGTAGACTTAGAGCACAATGTGTATAACGACATGGAAGGAATAAGTATCGAAAATATATCTATCAACAATAGATTTACAAAAGAAGAGATACAAGCGACACAAAAATATATTGAAGGAATTAAAAATGGTACAATAAAAGGGAATATAGGTGAGGATTTCCAAGTTGAAACCGATGATTATGAAATGGAGCATAACATTTTTGGCCAGCCAGTCGGTGGTAGAAGGCCAGTACTCGATCCTTTTTTAATCGGTGTGGCGAAGTTTGGATTCGATTTTCTCTTTGGTGATCTTTTCACACTTTTTGACTCAGAAGCTACCTATGGTGAAAAACTCCTAGCAGCTGGAATGATGTCCCCATATGGCAAGAGTGTAAAAATAGTTGATAAACTTCATGATTTAAAAAAGGTTGGAGATGTGAAGAAAGCAACGTCTGGGAGTGCGGGGGTTGCTAAGGGTACAGCTAACGGTAAACCTAGCAGTAGTAAAAATACAACTGTAGATAATTTTGATGCAAAAACAGCTACAAATAAGCAAAAAGGTAATTATGGTGAAATAAAATCAAGTGACAATTTATTGAATAATCAAAGTTTAAAAGATGCTGGATTTGATTTAAAGCCAGTCGGAAAAAGTGCACCATCAGGCATAAATGATAAAATAGTAAAAGGAATTGATGGATTATACGAAAATACAAATGCAGAATCAAAGATCAAATATGTTATTGATGAAGCTAAATTTGGCAGTTCACAATTAGGGAAAACTAAAGATGGACGACAAATGTCGGATGATTGGTTGACAGGTGTGAAGACTGAAAAAAGTAGAATATTGAAAGCTGTTGATGGAGATAAAAGATTAGCAGATAAGATTACGAAAGCATTGGAGAGAGATAAGGTAGAAAGAGTATTATCAAAAGTCGATAGTAGTGGAAAGGTTAAAACATTTAAGATAGATGCAAAGGGTAACATCGTTGGAGAGTGGCCATAATTTAGAAGCGAGGAGGAATTGAATGATATGAGAAATTATTTATGTATAGAAGAAAAATGTAGAGAAGGAATTAAATATAATAAAGAGTTTATAGAGGAAAATAGAGAAGATATTAAAAGTTTAGAAGAAGATACTAAAAATGGAATTCAAAGATATTCTAAAGATAATAAGAGTATTATAGAAGGGACCTATCTAGCCAATTTTAGATATGAGATGGAGGATATTAGGGCAAAGTATTCTTTAGGGGAAGAAATTAGTGTAATAGAAGAAGATTTTCATAATGCAATTTATGATTTAGAGAATACAGGGAGTAGGGAAATTGGATATTTAAGTCTAATTTGGATGATTTCCTTAGGAATTTTGTTAGAAACGGATAAAAAGAATATAGAAAGATTAAAAAAGATAGTTGATAAAAAAAATGTGAATGATGCAGTAATTGATTTCCTCTTATGCGCTAGTGATATCGGATACACAAAAATGACGAACAGATATTATAAAGAAAATCCATATGCAAAAACGAGAGAGATTATAGAACTTGCACAAACAGATAAAAAAGAAGCGTCTAAAAGATTACAAACGTATATGGGGAAAGAATGGTTTAAAGGCCATTATGATTATGAATGGAAAAATGCACATAAAGAACCTGGATATGTAGGGTACTGGAGCTTTGAGACAGCTGCACTAGTAAAGATACTCGAACTTGATGATACAAGTTTAAAAGATAATAACCATTATCCATATGATTTGGCACATTATAAAAATGAAATGAAATACAAGCATATAGACCTAAGTGAATATCACTATGAAGATGAGATAGAAGAAATCGAGGATATAGTAGAAGGAATTGAAAATAATCCTGCATTGGAAAACATTATTCCTCCAAAATGGCATTCATTGGTCAATGAATTGATCCATGACTATGAGAATATGGGTGATAGTAGTTTTTATGAAAAATACAAAAAAACGATAGGAATAGGTCAAGTGTGGTTCTTACCACAAGAGTATGAAGAAGAAAACGAGCAAAAAAATCTATTAGGAAGTTTAATTGTGTTTGCCCTGACATTAAGAGATTATATATTACAATTGGACTATAAAGAAGATTTAGAGGACTACATTGATAATCTTAAAAATTTCTGGAATGTTTCAGAAACAAAGTTAGTTCAATTTATGTTAGAAAATGATCAAAATTATTATGCATGGGTACCAAAAGAAGCAAACATCCCAAATATGTATGAAGTAAAGATAGAGAGTGTCGATGTAGAGGAAGTTCTATAACGATAAAATAGAAATGGTTTTCATTATATGTAATATTAGAATGCATTTTACTAGTTAATTGAAAACAATGCATGCGTGGGAGAAAAAAGGATGTATTGTTACTAAAAATTAGAGGGAAAGAAAGCTGTTGGATTGAGTTAAGCACCTCATTGTCAATATACGACAATAGGTGCTTTTTTGCGTGCAATGAAGAAAAAATAAAAGATTCATTTTCACTCTATTTCATCTTTGAAATACATGTTATAATTTGGGAAAAATATATTCTTAATTTTTAGATAATTAAAAGGTGGTAGATTACTATATGAGTACATTAAAGAAAATTACTAACAATATTTCGAAAGTTATTATAGGAAAAGACGAATCGATAGAACTAGCAGCCATTGCTCTAATAGCAAGAGGACACATTTTATTAGAAGATGTACCTGGGACAGGAAAAACAACGTTAGCGAAAAGTTTGGCTAAAAGTGTGAACGTTAAATTCCAAAGAATACAATTTACAGCGGATACTTTGCCTGGAGATGTTATTGGCCTTGAATATTTTGATGTGAAGGAATCGGATTTTAAAACGAGGTTAGGACCCATTTTTGCAAATATCGTATTAGTGGATGAAATTAATCGAGCCGTACCGAGAACACAATCTTCGTTACTTGAGGTTATGGAAGAGCGTACTGTTACAATTGCGAAACAGACACATTCATTACCAGAACCTTTTTTAGTTATAGCAACGCAAAATCCACTCGAATCAGCGGGCACATTTCCGTTACCAGATGCTCAGTTAGACCGGTTTTTACTCACAATACGCCAAGGTTATCCTACGAGAGAAGCTGAAAAGGAAATGATGAATCGGTTTCAAATGAATGATCCATTAGAAACGTTACATTCTATTATTTCAAGTGAAGAAATTATTACGATGCAAAAGCGTGCAAGAGAAGTGTTAGTAGGGAATGATGTGCAAGATTATCTCCTTGAAATTATTGAAGCAACTCGTAACCATGAGTTAATTGAAATTGGTGTAAGCCCTCGGGGAACGTTGGCATTTATGAGAGCAATTCAAGCACGGGCAATATTAAATGAAAGAGATTACTGTACGCCAGATGATATTAAGACGCTCGCTGCATCAGTTTGTGCTCATCGTTTAACGTTAACGATTGAGGGAGAGATGAAAACGACGAAAGAACAAATTATGAAAGAAATTCTTCATACGATTAGTGTGCCAGTGGAGAATGTACGATGAATCAACAGCTTGTGTATACACCTTTAGCGGAGCCTTTCGTAATGGGGGTTATGTCAGTTGTAGCCGTTATTTTAAGTATATTTTCAAGTAATCTACTGTTTTTATCTCTCGTATTTTTATATGTAATTTTAATAGGTGCTATGCATGTATATATACGTAAATTATCTCGTGTTGAATGGGAATACAGTCAAGGGAATTCGAACGTTTTTATAGGTGAAACGAATATGTGCAAAATGAAAATTTCAAACAAGTCGATATTTCCTATTCTTAATATCGTATTTCGATTTAAATGTGAAAATAAGCTAACTTGGAATCATGATGAAATAAACAAAAATCATAGTACAGGTTCAAATTATTATATGAATTTTAATTTAAAAGGAAAGGAGTCAGTTTCATTTGATTTGCAAGCTGTAGCGTTAAAAAGAGGCATCGCGAAATGGGAAGAAGTTGAAATTGTGATTACTGATCTCTTTGGATTTATAACGAACCATATAACATATAAACAAGTTGATACGCCGTCTTATTTAGTCTTACCAGCTGTTCCGAAAATACAAGTTCCTGAATTACAAGAATGGTCACGAGGATTTCGAAAAGCGATGTCTTCACCCTTATATGATGAAACGAAAGTAATGGGAGTAAAGTCTTATGAAAATGAAGATTTTCGTTCCATCCACTGGAGTGCAACCGCGAAAACAGGGACGATAACTGCGAAAAAGTATGAGCGAACACAATGTGATAAATACGCGATTTATCTCAACTTGCAAAATAAAAGTGGTGTTTCTTTGCGAAATGATACAGAGGAACTAATCGAATTAACGGCGGGTATATGTAAACAATTGCTCATACAAAACTGTTCATTTGAAGTATGGATCAATAGTGAAAAAGATAACGGTTTGCTACATATAAAAAATGGGGATAATCGGAAACATTTGCAAAATGTATTAAGGGTACTTGCCTCGATATCAGACCAAGATACGCCTATATCTTCTTCTTATTTTTACACAGCTGGTTTTCGTCGAAAGGAACTGGATGCGGTTCCTTTAATTATTGGTACTTCACCAAAGAAATACAGTAGAACGAATAAATGGATTGTAATGAAAGAATAAGAAGGGGCTTATGTCATGGTAAATAAAAAGCGGCATATGAAAGTGAAGTTATGGAGTGTAAGAACCTTAATCATACTTTTCTTTGCGATTAGTGCGATAACGTTATCACAAGGTGTTGTGTATGTACAAGATATAGTAAAAGAGCGTTTTTTTAGTGAAAAGAAACCTGAAAAAATTTATAAGGAAACTATAAACTACGGTGATACTGAAGGTTATGGAACACCTTTAGAAGAGAAAAAAGTAGGAGATAATGGTGAGAGAACGACAACGGGTAAAAAATTTAAAGGTTTTGAAAAGGAAAGTTCATGGAGAAACGTATTTTCGGTGCTTTCAAATTCATGGATTAGTATAGTTTTTTATATAGTTATTGCAGTGGTAATTATATATTTTCTCTACAAATCTATTAGGAAAAAGTTAACGAAATCAGAAATAGAACAGGAGAAACAATCGGTAACAAAAGAAGATACGGTAAGAACCGTAAAGAATGAAAAAGTCATTCATCGGTCAGAGCATTCGTTACCTACAGATAAAATAAGGAAAAGCTTAGTTAAATGGGAAAGAACTTTACCATTTCATGAACAGAGAAGGTCCTATGAAACGATGCAACAATGGCTAGAGAGAATTTGTAGATCGAGAGATATTATTCCGTTATATGAGTCAGTTCGGTATGGGGAAAAGGCGTATACGGAGTTAGATATAGAGAAGACTATACAGTGGATAGAACGGGATGGAAAAGGGCGGTATGAATAGCAGAATGTACTATTTCAAAATAAAAAAGATGGCGTAATTAATCTAAATATAACAATTATATAAGTAAATAAAATTAATTGTAAATTAATTTTATTTACTTATATTTAATTGCATGTTAATGTATACTTAATTTTTTATATCTCTACCAATGGAAGAATATATAAGCTATATGTAACTCTTTGTATAGTATTGCTTCTTAAATTATTTATGAGTGTATCTTTGTTTTATTAATATAAAATGAAAAAAAGATGCACTAAAACTAAACAATTAATGGGTAGCATGTTAATAAAAAATTACATGAGTTTAGTAAAAACTTACAATTTATTTTTAAGGATGTGAAAATATAATGAAACTGGTATTAAAAAGCATACTTATTTCCTTTATTTTTTCTGCAGTAGGTATGTGTTGGTTGATGTTCTTGTTATTTAGAGGTGGCGGGGACTGGTTATTGTCTTGGGTAGGTGTATTAATGGCATATTTATCTTTATTCACTTTAATAGATTTATATTGTAAAAATACATATGAAAAAACATTAAATAAATTGCTTATAAAATCAACAGTTACTACCTTTAGTTTTGGGGTATTAGGAATCATATTTGGTATAATACACGAGCTATTAACACCATGGAGTCTCAGTTTAATGGTTTGGTATTGGTTGCTAATTCTATTTTTATTTTTAACGACCATAATATTATTATTTATTATAGTATTGGTAAATCGTAAAAATAATAATTTTACCGTGGGATATAGAATACTTATACTTCTAAATATATTTCTTACGTTAGGGCCAGTACTGTGGCCATTATTTCTTACTATTATCGGAAATGGTATGAACGCCAGTGCAGGATGGTAAAAGTGAAAAAAGATTAGTTGTTTAAAGAATAGAATAAAAAGTTGATATAGAATTTTAAATAAAAAGAGAACGTGTTTACATGAAAAATGAAAATACGTTCTCTTTTTATTTGCATGCATAACTCTTCCTCAGTTTACCGTATTTAAATTTAAACGTAAGTATTTCGTAAGGAATGGATAAGAAAAAAGAGAGATTTATCATATAGGATGAAAGTATAGCTTGAATCAATCCGATATTAATGGAGGAGAGAAAGCCTTATGAAAAAATGTAATTCAATTAAGGTAGCAAGTTTTGCAGTTTTATTAGCGGGTACTACTCTATTCACGCCAGGTTTTACTGTGAAGGCAGAGTCAGCCCAAAATATTTCTAATGCGTCACAAGTACATGATCAAAAGAATCGGAATACATGGAAACAAGTAATGCAGGAAACAGTACAGCTTGGCGCTGTAGGAATATTAGCTAAGGCGTATAATAACGGAAAAACGAGTAGTTATACTGCTGGCGTAGCAGATTTAAGTACAAAGAAACCGGTGAAATCAGATTATCGATTTCGGATTGGTAGTGTGACGAAAACGTTTACTGCCACGACTGTTCTGCAATTAGTTGGAGAAAATCGCGTACAACTTGACGATTCAATTGAAAAGTGGCTACCGGGCCTCATTCAAGGAAATGGGTATGATGGTAATCAAATTACGATACGCCAACTTTTGAATCATACGAGTGGTATAGCTGAATATTTAAAGTCAAAAGATGCTGACATAATGAATTCGAAAAAAACGTATACAGCAGAAGAAATAGTGAAAATAGGACTTGCGCTGCCTCCGGATTTTTCGCCAGGTAAAGGCTGGTCGTATTCAAACACAGGATACGTAATACTAGGAATGCTTATTGAAAAAATAACTGGTAATAGTTATGCGGAAGAAATCGAAAAGCGAATTATTGAACCTTTGGACTTGTCAAATACGTTTTTACCAGGTAATTCACCTGTCATCCCAGGAAAGAATCATGCTCGTGGGTATGTGAAAACCGAAGGAACGAGCGAGTTGAAAGACATTACGTATTATAATCCGAGTTTAGCTAATTCAGCTGGAGATATGATTTCTAATGCGGATGATTTAAATAAATTCTTTTCATCTTTACTCAGTGGTAAGTTATTGAAGGAACGAGAGCTAAAAGAAATGCTTACTACAGTTCCTGTAGAAGGAAAAGCGGTTGGTGATGGGTATGGTCTTGGAATCTATGAGACTAAACTTCCGAATGGTGTTTCAGTTTGGGGTCACGGAGGAGGAATTCCCGGATTTACAACTTTTGCTGGCGGAGTAATTGGTGGTAAGCATACATTGGCTGTCAGTATTAACTCTTTAGATGAGGTCGATATTGTTTCGCAGTTTAATAAAATGATGCAAATTGAATTTAATAAATAGATGAAAAGAAAATGAATGGAATTTTGTTATAGTTGTATATAAAAGAGGTACTTTGTAAAATGCGCAACTATGGACAGTAGTAGCATTTATGATAGGGCATCAAGTGTATTTCAAAGTGAAAATCAATCATATAGCTTACGATAAAAATAAAAAGGATGTCAGTTACCTGATATTCTTTTTATTTTGGATAAAAGAGATATGTGTATGATTCTGAAAATTGTTATTTTTGGAATCATTCCATATAATGAAGGGTATAGGGGCATCAATAGGGGAGTTATGCATAGAAAATACTTTAGTTAGTTAAGTATTTCTCGTTTTAATCAAAATAATTATGAGTTGATTTGGAGTTGAATACAATGGAACAAAATCATTTTAAATGGACTAACAAGCAATTACGAGAACATGTTGAAGTATTAGATGGTAAAAGAAGTCCACACATTTTATTAAGGAATGCAACATATTTAAATTCGTATATGCGTGAGTGGATGAAAGCGAATATTTGGATCTATGATGACCGCATTGTATATGTAGGAGAAAAATTGCCAGAGCAACTAAGTGAATGTGAAGTGATTGATTGCGATGGAAAGCATGTAGTTCCTAGTTACATCGAACCGCATGCACATCCATATCAATTGTATAATCCAGAGACGTTAGCGAATCATGCGATGCAATTTGGGACGACAACTTTTATTAATGATAATTTAACTTTATTTTTCACATTACAACGTGAAGAAGCATTTCGTTTATTAGATGAATTTAAAAAGGTTCCGGCAAGTATGTATTGGTGGTGTCGTTTTGATGGGCAAACTGAGCTGCAAAATGGGGAATCTTTATTTAATAGTGAAGAAATAGTAGAGTGGCTAAAGCATGACGCAGTTCTTCAAGGCGGCGAGTTAACAGCATGGCCGAAACTATTACATGGCGATGATGAAATGTTAAATTGGGTGCAGGAAACGAAGCGGTTACAGAAAAAAGTAGAAGGACATTTTCCGGGGGCATCTGAAACGACTTTAGCGAAGTTAAAACTGTTAGGTACAGATTGTGATCATGAAGCGATGACAGGACAGGAAGCTTTCACGCGCCTTATGCAAGGCTACACTGTTTCTCTTAGAAATTCTTCGATTCGTCCAGATTTAGAAGTTTTATTGAAAGAATTACTAGAATTAGGTGTTAAGCAATTTGATAGATTCATTTTTACAACAGATGGTTCACATCCTTCGTTTTATGAAGATGGAATGACAAACGTTATGATTTCTACCGCGATAAAACAAGGAGTGCCAGTAATAGATGCATACGATATGGCAAGTTATAATATTGCTCGCTATTATAATATGGAACATGTACAGGGTTCAATTGCGACAGGTAGAATTGCTAATATCAATATTTTAGAAAGTAAAGAAAACCCAGTACCAATTAGTGTCCTTGCAAAGGGGAAATGGGTGAAGCGTGATGGTGTAAATACACATGAAGCATTACATATAGACTGGAGTAAATATAAAGTAACTCCATTATCATTAGATTGGTCAATAGAAAAAGAGGATATGATTTTCTCTAATAAAACGGGGATACACTTATTAAATAACGTTATTACAAAACCATATACTAGTGAAATCAATATAGACTGTGATGAATTATCCACAGATCATGATGAATGTTTCCTTATGATGATTGCTCGTGATGGCAGTTGGCGAGTGAATACAGCGGTGAAAGGTTTTGCGAAAGAACTAGGAGGTCTTGCAAGTTCTTATTCTGGTACAGGTGACATCATTCTTATCGGAAAAAGGAAAGAAGATATGCTTACAGCTTTTCGTAGAGTAAAAGAGCTCGGTGGTGGAATGGTCATAGCAGAAAACAATGAAGTGTTACACGAAATAGCATTACCATTGCTCGGGATTATGTCTAATTTAAAAATGAGTGAATTAATACAGGAAGAGAAAAAGATGGTGAAATTACTACAAGAGCGAGGCTATGCTTATAACGATCCGGCATTTACCATTTTATTCTTTTCTGCGACGCACTTGCCGTTTATACGAGTAACACCTATAGGATTATATGATGTGAAAAGTAGTAAGGTAGTTGCCCCGCCCGTGAATTTGATAAAGCAATATTAAAAGGAAAGATCCTATAAAAATTTTATTTTATAGGATTTTTCTTATTATTAGCATAAGAATATTGTAAGCCTCAAATGATATAGTATCTAAATCATTTGAGGTGATATGTAAATATGAAAAAAATATTTTACATTTTAAGCATATTTATTCTGTGTGTATCGATACAACACGTTGTACATTCCCAATCAGATGCACCAAGGTTATCTTCGGATTGTCTTGAAGAAAGAAAAGTTCGAGATGAAAAGTATGTGAAGAATATAATACAGGACATTAAATCCACATTTAATTTAAATATTAATGAACATAGTTTTTGGGAAGTAAGTAAAAGAGACTTGGAGGCTGCCCATTTGATGTATGGTGGAAAGGAAAATGATTCTTATTATAATTCGCTAACTAAAATTTATGATAGTGGTGGATTTAGCGAGCAGCCGAGCTTATTTGTAAGGGCGCAAGAGGCATTTTTACTTTATAAAGAAAACGATAATATCAATGTAATGAAACGCCTAAAACTAGACGTTGAAAAAGGGGAATGGCTCGTTATAAAAACGAAAAAGAAGAAAGGGAAAAAAGTGAAATTCAAACCGTTACAATGTGAAAAGGATTATATGAAAAAGAGAAATGAATAACAAAATACGTATTAATGCTGCTTTTATTCAACGATATCTTGCTGTTGATTTGAAATTGGAAAAGGTAAACAAACATATTAGCTTTATGGAATATGTTTGTTTACCTTTTTTGAGAGATTTAAAAATTTGCGATGTTGTTAGTTGAAAATTATGTATTTGCTAATGAACTTATAACATTCAATGAATTTGTTCTTCATAAAAATTAGATTTTGTGTCAAATGATTTATACATTGTCGAACCACCTATGTATATTTTATTCTACAGTATTTATAAAAGAATGTTGGCTATTCATAAGAAATATGATTGGCACAGTTTTTGCTTGTATTACATGTAAGGAAGGGAGATTGTATGTAAGGAATCTGTACTCGTAATAGTATAAAACAAGCTACTATTGCATTATTGATCATAGTTGTATTTATAGCGGAACTGTAAATACATACAAATAAGTGTTTTTTTGATTTTAAAATTCAGAATTTTCTTTTAAATTATTAGGGGGCAATGGTATGGTTAAATATTCGAAAATTTCTAAGTGGATTCTTGGTGTTGGACTAGTGACAATAACATGTAATGGTTTGCAAATTCAAGCAGAGACAAAAGAGAAAAATGTGAAGAACGTATTACAAATGGAGCCGGTAGGAATACAGAAATCTGTTGATGAATTGGCGCACCCTTCAAAAGTACAAGAAAATGCATCTTTTACAAAACGGTTAAAATTAGCGGATTTATCGCAGCGTCCACTAGCACCAACCGATAATATTAAACCGTTAGCTGAAGAAAAAAAATATTCGATGGCTGAGTTAAATCAATTAAATAACAAACAATTAACTGATCTTCTTGTGACAATTAAATGGTATCAAATTCCAGAATTATTTCAGTTTAATAGTGATAGTCTTAAATTCTATCAAGATGATAGTCGAATGCAAGCGATTATTAATAAACTAGTAGAACAAGGACAAGCTTATACGAAAGATGATTCAAAAGGGATTGAAACATTAGTAGAAGCTCTACGTGCAGCATTTTATTTAGGTTTTTACCATGATGAATTAAGCAAACTAAATGAGCGTAGCTACCATGATAAATGTTTACCGGCTTTAAAAACAATTGCAAAAAATCCAAATTTTAAACTTGGTACATCGGAACAAAATAAAGTTATTTCATCATATGGAAAATTAATTGGAAATGCATCGGCTGATGTTGAAACGGTTTTATATGCAGGTGAAATTTTTAAACAATATAACGATAATCTTGCAACTTTCATTGAAGACCGAACAAAAGGAGACGCAATATATGAGTTGATGAAGGGAATTGACTTTGATATTCAGACGGATATGTACACGACTGGAAAAGAGCCGAAAGATACGATGTGGTATCGAAATATCGATAACTTTATTAATGAAGTAAGTCGTTTCGCACTAATTGGTACTGTAACAGATAAAAATGGATGGTTAATTAATAACGGAATTTACTATGCTGGCCGATTGGGCAAGCTTCATAGTACGCCGACAAAAGGACAGCAAGTTGTTACAGACGCAATGCGAATTTATCCATATTTAGGAGAGCAATACTTTGTTGCGGCAGAACAAATTACTACAAATTACGGAGGAGTAGATGCGAACGGAAAAACAATAAATTTAGATCAAATTCGAGACGATGGTAAAAAGAAATATTTACCGAAAACATATACGTTTGATGATGGAGCAATTGTCTTTAAAGCTGGGGATAAGGTTAGTGAAGAGAAAATTAAGCGACTATACTGGGCAGCGAAAGAAGTACGTTCTCAATTTTATCGTACAGTTGGTAGCGATAAACCACTTGAAAATGGACATGCGGATGATGTGCTAACGATGGTTATTTATAATAGTCCAGATGAGTATCAATTTAATCGTCAACTGTACGGATATGAAACGAATAATGGTGGAATTTATATTGAAGGAACGGGAACTTTCTTTACATATGAACGTACACCAGAGCAAAGTATTTATAGTTTGGAAGAATTGTTCCGCCATGAATTTACACACTACTTACAAGGAAGGTACGAGGTTCAGGGATTATGGGGCCAAGGGGAAATGTATCAAAATGAACGTTTAACATGGTTTGAAGAAGGAAATGCAGAGTTCTTTGCAGGTTCAACGCGATTATATAGTGTAGTACCGCGAAAAAGTATAATTGGTGGGTTATCTAATGATCCTGCAAAACGCTATACAGCATCACAAACATTAAATGCGAAATATGGAACGTGGGATTTTTATAACTATTCGTTTGCATTGCAATCATATATGTATAATAAACGTCCTGAAATGTTCGATAAAGTGCATGATTTAATTCGTGCAAATGATGTTTCAAGTTACGACGCATACCGTTCTGCATTAAGCAAAGATAATAACTTAAATGAAGAATATCAATCTTATATGCAAATGCTTATAGATAATCGCGATAAGTATACAATCCCACAAGTATCAGATGAGTACTTAGCGCAGCATGATCCAAAATCGCTTTCGGACATTACTTCAGATATTACGAATGAAGCAAAGTTAAAAGATGTGAAAGTAACAAAGAATAAATCACAATTCTTTAATACATTTACACTACAGGGGACATATACTGGAAGTTCAGCAAAAGGAGAGATTGAGGATTGGAAAGTAATGAATGAAGCAACAAATGAAATATTGAAACGTATTTCAGGAAAAGAGTGGACTGGATATAAAACATTGACTGCTTATTTTATAAATTACCGTGTTAATCATGCTGGACAATTTGAATATGATGTTGTGTTTAGCGGAGTAAATACGGAAGAAGGTACGGCTGTAGAAAAAGAACCAAATAATTCATTTGAAACAGCAAACCCACTATCTTTGAATATTTTGTTAAGAGGAACCTTGAGCGATCAAGATCAGGGAGATAAATTTGTCATTGATGTAAAGGATCAAAAAGATTTACAAATTTCTGTTACGAACGAACAAAATCTTGGACTGAACTGGGTATTATATTCTGAATCAGATCTAAACAATTATGTAGCTTATGCAACAAAACGTGATGGAAACAAATTGCTTGGAAATTATAATGCAAAGCCAGGGAAATATTACTTAAGTGTATATAAGTATGGTGGTGGAACAGGGAATTATACGGTACAAGTAAAGTAGTTTACTATAGTTTGTTTTGAAAGGCTACTTATTGCATTTTTTAGCGAAATAAAGTATTTAATGTTAAACATTAAACTACTTCAATATATCCCTGTTCTAATTATAGAACAGGGATATATTGGCTTTACATTTTTTAATTAAATAAACTCATTGGATTTTGACAAGAAAATAATTAATATAGATTTGAATTCTCATTCGGAAAGTATGTTTTAATCTTCTTAATGCTCTTTCATTTTTGTCTCAATTTTTGTTTTCAAATCAGTGGATACTCGATTGAAATACTCCAAAACGATCTTCCTAATATCATCAGATATACCTTTCAAATCATTAGCTAAATTTTCAGCAAGATATTCTTTTTCTATTGGTTTTAACTGCGTATAAAATTCACCAGCCTGCGTAAAGTCATTCTGTTTCGTTATAGGAGCTCTTTCAAGTTTACCTTCAACATACCTTCCATCACCGCTTGTTATTTGATTAGCAGGTGTCCAATTTTGCTGTTGGTTAATCGCTAATTTTCGAAATTCGGGTCCAATTCTTCTTCTTTGAGAATCGCTATAAATGTTAGCACGCCCTTGCAACATTTTATCATCAGATAGTTCTGCACCATCTAGTAAATTAGAAGGGGAGAAGGCGACTTTTTCTACTTGTTCCATATAATTTTCAGGGTTTTTATTTAATACCATTTTACCGACTGGTATAAGAGGGTACATCTTTTCATCCCATACTTTTGTATCATCTAGCGGATCATAAGAAAGATGTACTTCATCTTTTGGATCCATGAGCTGGACATATAAACCATACTCCACTGATTTACCAGCCTCAATTGCATCATATAAATCTTTCCCACTATAATCTGGATTTTCAGCAGCTAGTTTAGTAGCTTCCTTACTAGTAATGAATTGTACACCTTCAAAAGGATACCAATGATACTTTACGTACTTTCGATTGCCTTCAGCATTTCTCCAAACGTATGTATTTACACTATGTCCTGGGATGTGACGAAGACTTTTTACCGTACCGACATTAGAGTATAAACGGACAACAAAATGAATGGATTCGGGTGCTCTAGCGACAAAATTCCAAAATCTATCCGGATCTATTAAGTTATTTTTAGGTGAAGGTAACAACGCTTTAATCGTTTCAGGGAAACGCATCGGATCACGAACGGAAAAGACAGGAATGTGATTACATAAAAGATCGAAAACGCCTTCTTTTGTATAAAATTTTGTGGAAAAGCCGCGTACATTTCTAGAAGTATCTGGTGTTCCTTTCGTACTAACAGCTAACGAAAACCGTACCATAACAGGAACTTTCTCATTAGAATGTTGTAAAAAAATTAGCTTTGTATGTTCAGACATCGGATAGATCGTTTGAAAATAACCGAATGCTCCAAAACCTTTTACATGAACAGGTCTTTCTACAATTTTTTCATGTATAAATTCTTGTAACGTTTCATGCAGTACACTATCTTGCTCTAGTACGGGTTCACGTGAACCAACTGTTTGAGAGTGAAGTTTAGCTGGTTCAGTAAGTTCTCGATGTTTATTAAAGTCTTCTTCTAATAATTCTTTCCTATGTTTATCATATTTTTCATTCATCGATATAGCCTCCAAATTTTTCGTCGATTGTTACTAAATATGATTCTATAGTCCTAATTATGTATGACATGCAAAGTAACATACCGCTAGATGAAAAAAACACATATGTAGTGGACCTGTTGAAATAGAAGAAATTATGGAAAAATGAATATCGGGAAGAGAAAGCATACGTTTTACTAAAAAGATGGAAGAAAACCACTATTAAAATTTCAATCTTAAAACTTAATTTATAAACGATTATATAGAGAATGAACGTTAAAAAAGGAAAAATAACTAGGAGGAATTTAACATGTCGGATTGGTTTCAATTAGATAAAGAATATATGATGTCTACATATTGTCGTACAGAGGTTGCAATGGAAAGAGGAGAAGGATGTAATCTATATGATGTAGATGGTAAAGAGTATTTAGATTTATTTTCTGGCGTAGGAGTAAATGTATTAGGATACAATCATCCTAAAATTGTGCAAACGACAATGGAGCAAGTTACGAAATCGTTGCATCTTCCATTTCACTTTTTAAACCCAGTTGCGATTGAGTATGCAAAGAAATTAGTTGAGTACTCTTTAAAAAACGGCAAAGTATTTTTTACAAACTCTGGTACGGAAGCGACAGAAACAACGTTGAAATTAATTGATAAATATAGATCTATTACGAATGAAGAGCGAGAAGGTGTCGTTGTGCTCAAAGGTAGTTTCCACGGGCGAACGTTAGGGGCACTTCATTTTACGAGACAAGAAAATGTATATCAAAGTTTCCCTAAAACATCTATTCCTGTATACGAAGTAGAGCGTGAGAATATAGAGCAATTAGAAGAAACAATTTTAAATGAAAAGCCTATTGCAATTATGTTAGAGCCTGTATTAGGAAGTGGCGGGATATATCCTTTATCAAGTGAATATTTATATGGTGTTCAACATCTTTGTGATAAGTATAATGTACTGCTTATCGTTGATGAAGTACAAAGTGGTATGGGTAGAACGGGGAAATTGTTCGCTTATCAAAATTCTAATATTACACCGGATATTATTCAAATTGGTAAAGGCGCAGGAGGAGGGATACCGCTAGGGGGAATTATTGTAGGTGAAAAGCTATGCGATGTATTTTCACCAGGAGATCATGGCACAACATTTGCTCATTCATCAATGGGAACAGCTTTAGGTTTAACGGTATTAAATACATTACTTGATGATGGGTTAATGCAAGAAGCTTATGAAACGTCACTATATTTGAATGATAAACTGCAAGACATTCAGAAAGAAAATTCTTATTATATTCAGGAAGTGCGTCATGCGGGGATGATGTTTGGGATAAGTGTGAATGACACGAATGAAAATGTGAAGAAATTACAGATTGAGCTAATGAATAAAGGAATGTTAGTCGATGTAACACAAGGGAATATTATTCGATTACTTCCGCCGTATATTATTACGAAAGAGGAAATTGACACATTCACTTATGAGTTTATTTCCTGTGTTCATAGCATAGCAGCTACAGCAAGTATTTAAAAAAATATAAAAAAAATATAAAAAGCTGAAGAAGGCGCTAAAATAGCGCCTTCTTCAGCTTTTTAAAATAGTAAATTACTTAACATAGAGAGCATCTCATTGGACAAATAATTAATTATGTGAAACAATAATAACAGATAAGGAGACATTAATTTTCCTTAAGTGCTTCGAATTAATTTTATTCAATAAGAGAAGGTGTGCTTAAAGAAGTTAAATTAAACAAGGAGCTGTTTTATTATATGCAACAAAATAATGATTTAAATTTTGAACCTCAAGACGTTAATATTGTCAATCCTAAACAAGCCAGGAAAGCAGTGGTTGCTACTGGTATAGGAAATGCAATGGAGTGGTTTGACTTCGGATTATACGCGTATTTAGCGGTAATTTTAAGTCAATTATTCTTCTCAGGTGTTAATAATAGTGGTTTGCAGCTTGTACTTACATTTGGTACATTTGCAGCGGCCTTTCTCGTTCGACCAATCGGAGGTGTATTCTTTGGTAGAATAGGAGATAAGTATGGCCGAAAAATCGTATTAAGTACTACTATTATTTTAATGGCACTTTCTACATTATTCATCGCATTACTACCAACCTATGAACAAATTGGTGTATGGGCACCAATACTACTTTTAGTTGCCCGAATGATTCAAGGCTTCTCTACAGGCGGCGAATATTCAGGAGCAATGGTTTATATCGCAGAATCTTCTCCAGATAAAAAGCGTGGTATACTCGGTAGTGGTCTTGAAATTGGAACACTCTCAGGTTACATTGCTGCTTCGGTAATTGTTACCATTTTAACGTTATTGTTAACAGATGAGCAAATGCTCAGCTGGGGCTGGCGTATTCCTTTCTTAATAGCTGCACCAATAGGCTTGGTCGGTTTATATTTACGCCGTCATTTAGATGAATCTCCCATCTTTGAAGAGATGGAAAAAACACAAGAGGAATCTGAAGACAATGAACAATTTTCATTTATGGATATTATTAAATATCACAAAAAAGACTTCTTATTAAGCACAGTAATTGTCGCCTTCTTTAATATTACGAATTATATGATTCTTTCGTATATTCCTTCTTATTTAACTCAAGTACTTAAAGTCAAAGAAACAACTGGCTTATTAATTATTTCGATTACGATGGCACTTATGATTCCATTGGCACTTTATTTCGGTAAATTAAGTGATAAAATTGGTAATAAACGCGTCGTGCAAATTGGTTTACTTGGTTTAAGCGTATTTGCAATTCCAGCATTTTTACTAATAGGTAACGGACATATTGCAGCTATATTTGCAGGTATTTTCGTATTAGGTTTCTTCCTAAGTGTGTATGAAGGAACACTACCTTCGTTATTACCATCACTCTTTTTCACCGATGTACGTTATCGAGCACTCTCGATCTCCTTTAATATTTCTGTATCTATATTCGGTGGAACAACACCGCTCGTATGTTCATACTTAGTTCATGCAACCGGTAATCCGCTCGCACCAGCATTTTATTTAGCAGGTGTAAGTATAATTGGATTAGTCGTATTTAGTGTACTATTCGTTACAACATCAGGACGTGCGCTAAAAGGTTCATATCCTACAGTAGAATCGAAAAAAGAAGCACGCCAAATCGCTAAAGAGGATCCGGAAGAAACACTTTGGTGGCATGAAGAATCTTTAGAAATTGAAGCAGGAAAAAAAGCATAATTTGTGAAAAGCAACGTGGACTTTTACAAAAAGACTCCTAGTTTAATAGGAGTCTTTTTGTATACATCATTTTCTCTTTTTCTTCAAACTCTTCTCATATGCATAAAGCTTATAAACCTCTTCCTTAAATTCATTCAGAAGTACAGTGTTTTCACCATTTGAATAACGTACTGCATTATACGCATCTATAATAATATGCCTCTGAATATGTATACCTTCATCATCATGAATTCTTTCTAACCATGCTTCAACTGTTTCTCCTCGTTCCCGGTTTAAAGGAGGGGATAATTTACTTTCCAGTTTGAAAATTTCTTTTCGAATTTCATTATGTGGTGGTTTGTATCGCTTCATTCGTTTTTGGCCTATTCCTTCTTTATCAGTAATAATTGTAGATTCAAAGACAGGAATATTAGGTAAACTTAAATGTTTTCGATGTTTTATTATTTTCCAAACGATGTAAATGGCGATGGCGGTACAGACTATTATGGTAATGCTATTTATAAGAATTGGATCAAAAGGAAGGGGCTCCAAGTCATCTTTAATAGTAGGATCTTTTAGATTCCCTTTATTCGACCAAAAATCATCTGTTTCTTTTAATGCAGCTGCCGAAAATAACGGATTGATAGCGTATCCGAATCCTAACGCAACAACTTGAACGATATAAGAAAAAACAAGACGAATATAAGGGAATACCGGAATAAGTAAAGCACTAATTGTTCCAATAGCAATAATAGAAGTAAAACGTAATAGCTGTTGATTACGATTTGAACCTGTTTGCCAAAATGTAATCATAATGTGTAAAACTAATAATAATAATTTCCATAACGGTGGAAAAGGGGCATGAAATATAGCTGTAAAGACAAACCATAAAATACCGCCTAACGACTTTTGCACCGGATACCCAGGTCCGATTGCATGTACGATAAAGAAGAAAAGTGGTAACATAATTGTGCCAAAAAGAGAAAAAGGTAGAGTGAAAGAGCAACCGATGATTTGAATAATTAATAGTATTACAAACCCTGTCGTTCGTTTCTTCATGAATTTATGAATAAGAAGTACTCCAATATAGCCTGTTGCTAAAAATAGAGCAATAGCAACAAATTCATCTCTTTCTGTTAATAACGAAAGGAGGAGAAGCAGAATAAAGTCATTAACGTGATAGAGCCAAGTTTTCAACTGTTTCCACCATCCCTTCATTATTTATGAGAAATGTAGGTTGCGTTAGAAGAGGGAGGTCATTCTTCTGTATACCGATGTAAATCAGCGTAGACGAGCGTTCTCTTTTTCTCGTTACATAGTGAAGAAATCCTTGTTTTGGAAGAAGTGTACTATCATCTGAAATACGTGCCAATTCCTCTAATGCTTTCCCGTAATGCATTTGTCCTTCGTTTAATGGTAAGTGCAGAGGGCCACCTTCTGCTAATACACTAATAAACAATTCAAACGGAATTTGCTGCTTCGTTGCGTACTGGCAAATATATGTTGCATATGAAATAAGTTCTTCTACATTATCTCTCCAACCAAACCCGCGATTAGCAGCTAAAGATAGACAAATCGTCCAGCTATAATTTTTTACTGGTTCATATTGCTTTGCTTGTAATTCCTGCATTTTAGCAGATGCTTTCCAATGAATAGAGCGGAATGATTCACGCTCATATCGTTTCACACCGATAATAGATGTTTCATCATTGTAAAAAGAAAAATTCGTTCGATATGAACCATTTAATAGTTGCTGAAGTTCTTGCAAACCTGCTACTTCTTTAGGAGAAGGATACACAATAATTTCGGTCTTTAATTTATCAAAAACAGGTAAATGTACATTCAATTGATGAAATGGATCTTTTAATACACATTCGAACTGTTCAATTTGAAACACACCACGCTTCGTCGCAGTTAATGTTAAATCCCATTTTTGCGCTGAATGTGCAGGTTGTGAAAATGGAAAGGAGAATAATGTCTTTGAAATTTGTTCAATTCCTTGATCTTTATGCGGTATAAGAGATGAATGTAAATGAAAATAACAAACCCCATTCACGAGTGGTATGCTTGCTCCATTTTTTAAATGAATAAAAAATTGTCCAGTTTCATCAGGAAATAGCCGAGTCGTCTGTTTCTCATTTATAACTTGAAACTTTTTCTCTATGAAAGCGACGTATTTATAAATGAAAATCGCAAATAAATAATAGAAGAAAAAGAGAAACATAAACATTCGTTGCGGGAAAAAGAATGTGAAAAGTAACGCGACTGGCACAGTTAATTGAATAATATGAAGCTGGAAAAATAAAGGTACAGTTACAACGCGTTGACCATTCATGCTTGTTCAATCTCCACAGGTACATCAACTTCTTTTAAAATCCTTTGCATAATTTCATTTTTTGTCGTGCGTAATGCACCTTCCATTGATAAGACGATACGGTGATTCCAAACAGAAGGAACTAAAAATTGAATATCTTCAGGCGTACAATATTCTCTGCCACGTAAAAAGGCTAATGCTTGAACTGCGCGCACTAAAGCTAAAGTGGCACGTGGGCTTACACCGTTAGCAATGTAATCGTGATTTCGAGTAGCTTGCGCAAGTTTAATTATGTAATGTTCTAACGGTTCTGATACGAAAATTTCTTTTACTTGTTTCTGCGCTTCTAAAATGTCTTCTAAAGAGATAACAGATGTAACACTTTCTAATGGTGTATCGTTACGAAAACGTCGCATCATTTGTAACTCATCTTCTGGGGCCGGATAACCAATTGCAATTGTCATTAAAAAGCGATCGAGCTGTGCATCAGGAAGAGGGAAAGTTCCTTGTGATTCAATCGGATTTTGCGTCGCAATAACAAAGAACGGTTTCGGAAGAGGAGTAGACTGTTTTTCAAGCGTTACTTGTCGTTCTTCCATTGATTCTAACAAACTAGACTGTGTTCTCGGCATTGCACGGTTAATTTCATCTGCTAGTAAAATGTTCGTCATAACTGGTCCGAGTCTTAATTCGAATTCGCTTGTTTTTGGATTGAAATATTCAATACCTGTTACATCACTCGGAAGTACATCAGGGGTAAATTGAATACGAGAGAAATTACCACCAATACTTTTTGAAATTGTTTTCGCCAGCAACGTTTTCCCGGTACCAGGCACGTCTTCAAGCAGTACATGTCCATCAGCAAGTAGAGAAACGAGTAGTAGATCAATAACATTTTCTTTACCAACAAACACACACCCTATATTTTCATTTAATGTATGAATCATATGTATCATTCCTTTCATTATAAAAGAGTTAATGTTTCTATATTTTAACAAATTATTCTGAAAATAGGTATGATTTTTCAATTTAAAGAAATGGATATTTAATTATTAAATTATACTTGTATATTTTGGAATATGATTATACAATATCGTTATACGATGTATCGTTAGTCGATATATCATAAGACGATGTATCGGAGGTAGGTATAATGAATGTAAAAGCACAAAAATATATTCCGTTAACAGAGGCGACGTATTACATACTTTTGTCATTAGTGAAACCAATGCACGGATATGGAATTATGCAAATGGTGGAAGAGATGACAAAAGGGGAAGTAAGGCTCGGTCCTGGTACTTTATATGGGAATACGACGAAGTTACTAAAAGAGAAGTTAATTGTTGAAGTGGCCTCTACAGATAGAAAGAAGTGCTATGAGTTAACGTCGTTTGGGAGAGAAGTGTTAGAGCTAGAATATAACAGGTTACAGAGATCTGTAAGAAATGGAAACAGGATATTAGGGGAGTGAATGGAAGATGGGGATAAAGAGGATATTCAAACCTTTCGCGGTATGGAGTTTAGAAAAAGAAGAAGACTTTTTAAGAAAAATGCATCAAAAAGGTTGGGCTTTACAAAAGTATAATGTAATGTATACGTTTAAGAAAACTGAGCCGAAAGATGTAGTATATAAAGCGGATTTTAGATTGGATTATAAAGACTCAAAAGAAAAACAACAAGAATATATTGATATATATGAAATGTGTGGATGGAAACATGTAACGAGTTTTGCAAAATGGAATTATTTTTGTAAAGAAGTAGAAGAAGAAAATGAGTTGCCTGATATATATTCAGAAAAGGATACGAGGATACAAAAACTAAATGAGTTATTACTATTCTTTGTAATTGTGTTTGTAACGATAATGCCAACGTTTTACTTATGTTTTCTTGGACCATCAGAATCTAGAATTCCTTATATATTTAAAGGTATGGTAGGGTTTATAGGTTGTATGTATTTATATATATTTATTAATATAACTTGGAAGATTAAACAGTTGAAAAAGGAAATATTGTAACAAAGAGTGGAATTATTAAAGAAGGGGGATATGGGAATTATCTTCTTTAATTCTTATATATTTTTATTTTTGTTCGCTATTTTTTACACAATAAAAATATGTGTATTCAAGGTATAGAAAGAACAATTGTAGATGGGAGAGGAGATATCCCGTAACAATACCTAAAAAATCATAAATAAGGAACTACTGATTAACAATATTTTATCCCGCATTAACGGGCAGTAAGACCCCCAACTCAAAATTCAGCGAAAGCAAAAAAGTTAGGTGGGGGATCAACTACCCGTAAAATCCCGATTGGTGAAGGCTAATAATCAGTGGGGGATGAACAAAACCTCCACTGATTAAAGTTTCACTTTATGAGAAAGACTGATTTTGAGCAGGTTTAATAAATTGTTCAGGGTTTTCAACAAGTCCGCATACAGCGCATTGGACTCGGTATGTAGGTCCTTGATAAGCCATATGAAAAGCATTCATCGTTTCATTAGTATACTCTTCTTCTACTTGACCAGTTTGAGGATTTAACTTTACTGGTTTTACTTGTTGCTCAAGAATGTTAAAGCGAGTACGATTTGTTTTACAGCTTGGACAAAGCATTGGTTCCATATGTATACACCTCCATTTGTAGCATTTCTTAAACAGTATAATTTTATGCAAGTAAAAAAACTTTCTCAATATAAATAGGTGTTTAAAGTATTTAAAATTCAGAAAAAATAAAATATAATAAAAGTACGAACTGGTTATGTCCAAACCAAATCTCCTGTTTTATGCCAATAAGCTGGGAGGCCGAGAAATCGGCCTCATTTTTTTATGTTCATTTGTAGGAAGAACAAGGTTTTTTTGTAGTTTTTGTCGAATTTTTAGGGATGAATACAAAAGGGGGATGTAACATGAATTTAAAAATGAAATACATCATTTTATATGTAGAAAAGTTTGAAGAATGTTTAAGATTCTATAAAGATACTTTACAGTTACCTATAAAAGCTGAGCATGGTACATATATTGAATTTAATACTGGATCTACAATATTAGCGATGAATACACGAGAAGACGTGAAAGAATTAACAGGACTACCGCTTACAGAAGGTGAATTACAATCTTCTCACTTCGAATTAGGATTCGTAGTTGAGAATGTACAAGAAACAATTGAGCAATTCAGAGAGCAAGGCATTAAAGTTTTAGTTGAGCCAATTGTGAAACCGTGGGGACAAACAATTGCCTACATTGCTGATCCAGATGGAAATTATATTGAAATTTGCAGTTCATTAGAATAGAGGGAGAAAAAGAGATGGAATTTCCGAAACTAGAAACTGAACGTTTACTTTTAAGAGAACTTACACTATTAGATGCAGAAATGATGTTCCAATATTTTTCGAAAGAATCTGTTATACGATATTTCGGAATGGATTCTTTCGAAAATATTGAGCAAGCGAAAACAACGATTCAAACGTTTAAAAATCGTTATGAAGAAGGCAATGTGTTTCGCTGGGGAATAGAGAAAAAAGGGACGGACCAATTAATCGGAACGTGCGGATTTCATTTAATTAACAATCATCATAAACGAGCTGAAATTGGTTATGAATTAGATGATATATATTGGGGAAAGGGATATGCATCCGAAGCATTACAAGCCATCTTAACTTACGGATTTGAAAAGCTGCAACTTATAAGAATCGCAGCTGTCGTATATGTAGAAAATAAGGCATCTCAAAAATTGCTAAAAAAAGCAGGGTTTCAAGAAGAGGGATTACTTCGAAAACATATGATTCAAAATGGAGTTGCTCATGATACCATTTTATTTTCTTTATTAAAAGAAGAGTGGAAGAAGCAATGAGTACGAGTGAAATTATAAGTATAATGAAGAAACATAAAGAAAACCGATTCATTATCGGAATAGATGGTTTAAGTCGTTCAGGAAAAACAACATTCGCAACAAAATTAAAAGAAAATATGAAACAAGAAGGCATTCCGTTTCATATTTTCCATATTGATGATCATATAGTGGAGCGTAATAAACGCTATCATACAGGATATGAAGAATGGTATGAGTACTATTATTTACAGTGGGATATTGCATACTTGCGGCAGAAATTTTTTCAAAAGTTACAACATGAAACGAAATTGAAATTGCCTTTCTATTATGATGATACCGATTCATGTGAAATGAAAAAAGTCCAGATCCCTATTGTAGGTGTAATTGTAATTGAAGGAGTTTTTCTACAGCGAAAAGAATGGAGAGATTTCTTTCATTATATGGTGTATTTGGACTGTCCAAGGGAAACAAGGTTTCAGCGTGAAAACGAAGAGACACAAAAGAAACTTTCAAAGTTTCAAAACAGGTATTGGAAAGCAGAGGAGTATTATTTAGAAATGGAATTGCCGAAGGATAGGGCGGATTTAGTCATACAATGATTCGAAAATAGAAGGGTGAATACAATGAATATTTTGTGGGATTTTGATGGGACGTTATTTGATACGTATCCTGCATATACGAAGATGCTTTCTGAAATATTAGGTGATACAGTAGATGAACAAGAAATATACAAAAACTTGAAAATATCATATTCTCACGCAATTCATTATTATAATATTTCATGTGAGCAGGAAGAAAAGATTAAAATTTTGAAGAAGAAATTCACTCCAATAGATATGAAGCCTTTTGCTGGCGTCGAAGAGGTTTTGAAATTTGCAGATAAAAATGTAATCATGACCCATAAACATAAAGCAGGGGTTATGGAAATTTTAAAATATTACGGATGGGACAAATACTTCGTCGATATGGTTACAATTGACGATGGTTTCCCTCGAAAACCGAATTCTTTAGCGTATAATTATTTACATAAAAAGTACAATATTGATTTAGCTATTGGAGATAGAGAGTTAGATTTATTACCGGCAAAGGAATTAGGTATTTCAACATGCATGTATCAAGGGATTTGTGATGTAGCGGATTATTCTTTGGCACATTACTCGGAATTTTTTAAGGTAGTGGTTGATAGAGAGGTTTCTTTATAAATGGTTTGAAAATAACCTCTACTTTTCATACAAAAAGTAGAGGTTATTTTCTATGTTTTGTATGTAGTAGGTTAATTATTTCAGAAGCTTTTTCAAGAGCTTTATTAGTTTCTTTAAAAAGATTGGCTGTATAGGTTATTCATGGTACACCTGCATATACATTAGTAGAAGAAAATTTATTTTCGTTAGTTTCAAATTAAAATAAGATTTTTAATAATGGAGAGGGGTTAAGATATGGACTTTCAAAAAATGTTTAAAAAATATCGAGACGACCATCAACATCCAATGAATAAATTTTTTCACTTTATTGGTATTCCTACGATTATCATTTCTATATTCATTTTATTCGTGAATTGGAAATTAGGGCTATCACTATTTATATTAGGATGGATTTTTCAATTTGTAGGTCATGCAATTGAAGGTAAGAAGCCGACTTTCTTATCAAACCCAGCATATTTGGTAGTAGGTCCAATATACTTTTTTAAAAAAGTATTAAAAAGAAATTAACTCAATAAAAGCACTATAGGCGGTAAAATAAAACTAAATTATGGTTATTCGTGCTAGTATGAAATCATAGCTATACAGAAGGGGGGGGTATGATGAAAATCGAAATAGTCTCCAAAAAGAAGTACAGTATAATAAGCTATATATCTTTACTTATCGGAATTTTATGTCTTTTATTCGTTTTTATAACGCCAACGAGGATAGCGAATGTGGGTAATATAGTGGGAGATTATATTACCATTGCTCTTACAGGTGTAGGTATCATACTTTCCATAATTATAATGAAGAAAAAAACAGAGAAGAAGGGGATAGGCATTCTTTCATTCATACTGTCCTCATCATTTTTTATATTTTGGATCATCACGATTATCTTATTGTTTACTGGTCAAATTAATTTCGCACCGTAATATGCAATAAAAAGAGTCCTTCATGTGAGAAGGACTCTTTTTATTCGGTATCTTCAGGTTGATATTCTAAAATATCCCCTGGTTGGCATTCTAATGCTTTACAAATTGCTTCTAAAGTTGAAAATCGAATCGCTTTTGCTTTTCCGTTTTTCAAAATAGAAAGGTTAGCCATTGTAATTCCAACCTTCTCCGAAAGCTCTGTTACACTCATTTTTCTTTTCGCTAACATTACATCAATATTAATTATTATTGCCATATTATTCACCTCAGACCGTTAAATCATTTTCTGATTTTATATTAATAGCATCTTTTAATAGTCTTTGGAGAACGGCAGCAAAGACAGCGATAACCAATGAAGCAAAAATCATAATCATTCCAATAATAATAATGCCCGGGGCGTCATCTCTCTCTGCCACGAGATAGAAAAGTGGCATGCCTAATACATATAATACACTAATTGTTAATGCACTGTTCTTAATATTTTTCAACGATTTTACAGACAATTTTGAGAATGCGTTGTTTTTGTCAATATAGTTTAACAGCTTAAACGTTTGGTACAGTGCGAAATAGTAAGGTATTGCTGTTGCGTATAAGTTGATAAATACAAGATATTTAATATATGCAATATCAGGATATAATTCTGCAGCGAAATTCCCTATTTTAGGAACTAAAAAAATGCACATAGCAAGAACAGGAATTCCCATAAGAATAACAGCCGTCTTTAAAAAGAGTGTTGATCCTTGTTTCATAAAAAGCACCTCATTTAATTATTATCTATATAATTTAACATGTAATTTATTGTTTAACAATAAATTTTTATTTCATTTAATCGTGTTTTTATTGATAAACAAATTTTTATATGATGAAGAGAATAATGACACTTTAATAGTAGAGAATATAGGGCTGTGACATATAACATTAGTTAATTAATGAACGAAAGTGACGGTAATTGTTGTTAGCTTTATGACAATAGGGAACTAATAAAAAAGAACATATATAAGTTTTGTATAAACGTAATGGGAAATTGGATCTTGTATATAAATGAATGTAAAGTTTATGGAGGAACAAAAATGATGAAATTGAGTAAAAAAGTGAAGGGGATATTATTAGTATCAACTGTAACATTAAGTGTATTAAGTACTGAAAGCATGATGAATGATCAGGCGGCCGAAGCTAAGGTGGAACAAGTAGAGCATCAACCAAAAAATATAATTATGATGGTTATGGATGGAACGAGCTCTTCAGCAACAACGTTAGCTCGCTTGTATAAAGGGGCACCGCTTGCATTAGATGAAATCATAACAGGAGGTGTTCGCACATATTCAGCAGAATCCGCTATTACAGACTCAGCCCCAGCAGCTACAGCTTTAGCAACAGGGAATAAATCAAATTCAGGATATGTAGGTGTATTGCCATCTATTGTGAATTCACCTAGCTTAAAACCAATTAAAGAAGAGGAGAAGCTGCGGCCAGTTGCGAACGTTCTAGAAGGTGCAAAGCGCTCTGGTCGCGCAACTGGAATTGTTGCTACATCTGAAATTCAACATGCTACACCTGCTGGGTTCTCTGCCCATCATGCTAACCGCAAGCATTTTGACATAATTGCGAAGCAGCAAGTGTATCAAAATATAGATGTCGTATTAGGCGGGGGAAAAGCAGCACTACAGTCTGTGAAAAGAAATGGAATCCGTAAAGATGGTGAAGATTTAGTTAAAGTGATTCAAGATAAAGGATACGACTTAGTTGAAACAAAAGATGCATTATTGAACTCTAAATCTGATAAAATTTGGGGCTCTTTCTCACATAATGCCCTTGCGTTCGATATGGATCGTGAAGTAACAAATCCAGAGCAACCAACACTTTCTCAAATGACGGAAAAAGCAATTCAAACATTATCAAAAGATAAAGATGGCTTCTTTTTATTTGTAGAAGGAAGTAAGCCAGATTGGGCAGCCCATGCGAATGATCCAATTGGGATTATTAGTGATGTATTGGCATTTGATAATGCGGTTGCAAAAGCATTAAAATTTGCGAAGAAAGACGGTAATACGATGCTCATTGCTGTAGCTGACCATGGCAACAGTGGTATCTCTATTGGCAATAGGAATACGACAAAGGGATATAATACTAAACCTGTATCTGCATACATTGACCCATTGAAAAAGGCGAAAATGACACTTGAAGGGACTACAAATAAACTGAAATCTGATTTATCAAATGTAGAAGGTGTAGCTAAACTATACGGTTTGGATAATCTAACTCATGATGAAAAAGAAAAATTAAAAGCGGCAAAAAAGAAAATGGATGTAGGTCGAATCCTTACTACGATATTGGCCAACCGTGCAAATATTGGTTTCACGACAGGAGGACATACAGGTGAGGATGTATTCTTATACTCTTATGGACCACAAAAGCCATCAGGTTTAATCCAAAATACAGACATTGCGAAGACGATGGCGAAAGCAATGGGCTTTAACTTAGAAGAAGTAACAAATAAAATATTTTTAGAGAGTGAACAAGCCTTTAAGAGCATTGGTGCCACTGTATCAATTGACAAAACGGATATAGCAAACCCAGTGCTTGTAGTAAATTATAATAAAGTGGAAGCTCAATTAAGTGTTAATAAAAATATAATTCGTATTAATGATAAAGAGTATGAATTAGGAAGTATTATTGTAGAGAGTAATGGGAAGTTCTATGTATCGGAAGAAGCAATTCAATTATTTGTAAAGCATTCTCGTTAAAAAATTGCCAACTAGTTAACCTTGCTAAGCGAACTGGTTGGCAATTTTATTGTGTTTTGTCCTGTAAATAGTGATGTTTGGATGCTGCCGTAAAATTTTCCGGATGAGACTTATATAAATGCAAAAGGGAAATTTTATTTTTTTCTTAAAATAAAGAATTTCGTTTGTGGAACAGTCTATCCGCAACTTTATCAATATGAAGTTTATGAAAAAGAACACGCCATTCAACCTGTATACTGGGGTGATTATATACGACATAATGTGATTCAACGCAGAGTATATAATCAACAGAAGCAGTTTATAGAAGATCAATGTGTAACGGAGAATCACGCTATAATGATGTACGAACCATTTTTAGTTTGTAAAAATGAAAATAGTGAGTAATATGGTAAACGCATAGATTATATAGTATAGAATGTATGTAATTCTTATTTTTATCAAAAAAGTATAAATCCTAAATTTACTTGGTTTTCATTGGAATGAAAATAAGAAACACAGATGTGAAAAAGCACTGTGTTTTTTTATGTATTTATTGGAAAAAAACTCGAATTCTCGGCACAAATGCTCCTTCTTTCTTATTATAGAAGCTATTTTGGACGTAAGAAATTTGTAAGAAATGAGTAAGAAAAAAGAGATGTGCATTGTATAAAATATTTATTATATCTACACATAACACCTGATACTAATAGTATGCTATAATATAATTAGCAACATACAGGAAAGGAATTAGAAAAATGACCTTACAAAATACTAAAAATTTAAAAAAACAAGTTGCTCCTTTTGAAAAATCAACGATAAAAAAAAGTGTTTGGCAACTTATCAACACCATAGTTCCATTTATTATTTTATGGTACCTTGCTTATAAAAGTTTGTCAGTTTCTTATTGGTTAACATTAGTTCCATCTTTGTTAGCCGCTGGATTTATGACACGAATTTTCATTATTTTTCATGATTGCACCCATTATTCCTTTTTTAAAAGTCGACGTGCAAATAGAATAGTTGGGACATGTATGGGTGTTTTAACTTTATTCCCATTTGATCAATGGGGGCATGAGCACTCCATTCATCACGCTACAAGTGGTAATTTGGATAAGCGAGGTACAGGAGATATTTGGACGCTTACAGTAAATGAATATGTAGCAGCGCCATTTAGAATCCGTTTAGCATATCGTTTATACCGCAACCCATTTGTTATGTTTGGATTAGGTCCGATTTATGTTTTCTTGCTTAAAAATAGATTTAACCGAAATGGTGCAAGACAGAAAGAACGTATGAATACTTATTTGACGAATATATTAATCGTTGCTTTAATAGGGGTACTTTGCTGGGCAATCGGATGGCAATCGTTCCTTTTCGTACATGGTACTATATTCTTAATAGCAGGCTCAATAGGTATTTGGCTGTTTTACGTACAGCACACATTTGAGGATTCTTATTTTGAAGAGGATAAAGATTGGGAATATGTGAAAGCGGCAGTGGAAGGAAGTTCTTTTTATAAGCTTCCAAAAATTTTACAATTCTTAACTGGTAATATTGGATTCCATCATGTTCACCATTTAAGCCCAAGAGTACCTAACTATAAACTAGAAGAGGCACACAATAATACGCTTCCGTTAAAAAATGTACCAACGATTACGCTTGCTACAAGCTTACAATCACTACGTTTCCGTCTTTGGGATGAGAAAAGTAACAATTTTGTTAGCTTTAAAGATGTCAAAAATATAATTAAAAATAATGTTTCTGTTCGAGTGAAATCTGAACTATAACTTCATCGCATATGAAAAACTCCCCTTAATCATTTTTGATTTAAGGGGAGTTTTTGTTTAAATAATAGATGATTGATGAGGAGGGGATTGCAAATTGTAATTACGAAAGATTAGGAAATGTCGTTAAGGATAATTGATTCTCGTTTAAATGAAAATGATGAAGTGAAAATAGAGCCTGCTACAAATTTGCAACAGGAATCTATTATGGATAGCCGAAGACATCGGCTGAACGAAATTATCCGTTATCTTAATAGCGAATGATTACAATCGACTATTTCTCCCAAAGCTCGATGAGTCGTCCTTCAGGATCTTTAATCCAAATAAACTTTCCAAATTCACTAACCTCTTCTTTCTTTTCAAGAGGTATACCAATTTGTTCAAGATGCTGAATAGTCTCATGTAGATTATGTACTTGGAAATTTAACATCACTTGTTGTTCTGTTGGAAAATAGCTGTCATTTTCGGTAAAGAAAGAAAAGATAGTCTCAGTGCCTAATTGGGGTTTAATTCTAGTCCCATTCCAATTTTCTATTTCAATCTTCAATACTTCGCTGTACCATTTTTTTATAACATCAATATTTTTAGTTCTCCAAAATATTCCTCCGAATCCTTTGATCATCTTATATAACTCCTGTCTATTTTAAAATTTTTAATGTGACGTAGTATAAATTTAATATATCAAAACAAAGTGGTAATAGTAAGGAAAAGCATCAACTTATGAACAATAAAAAATAATAATTGCTAACAGCATTTCCTACATTAATTATACCGACATCATCTTTGAAACCAAAGTAAAGGAATGTAGCAATACTGACCCGTTTGAGGATAACACTTGAACGCAAAAACCTCCTGAACAATTCAAAACACGAAGTGCTATAAATAATCATTTCAATAGTATAGAAGAAATAGGGGAATTGTTCCTGAGAAAATGAAAGAACGATAAAAGACAGCACATGAAGTAAAATCCATGTGCTGTCTTCTCTGTATCGTACAGTATTACAAAGTTTCGCTAATTTTAGTTTCGTTATGAGTATTAGTGGCGATTTTTTTCTTAATCTTAAAGTGATAGTACGTGTAGCAAAAGATGATAAATGGTACAGTACAGTAGATTCCTAGTCTTTGATCGGGGATAAAGATAAGACTTACTAATATAATGCCATACAATCCAAAACCAAGAATGGGTACAAGTGGATAAAGTGGAGTTTTGAATTTTAAGTCTTCTAATTTTCCACCTTCAGCTAAATAGCGTTTACGGAAAAAGAATTGAGAAACACAAATTGACATCCAAACAATGATTGTAATGACTCCAGAAATTGAAATAAGCCATAAATAAACCGTTTCAGCAGCTACCACGCTTGTCAAAAGAGAAAAAGCAGAAATAGCTATCGTCATGATTAAAGCGTTTAGTGGTATTCCTCGTGATGATAATTTCTTTAAAAAGGCTGGCGCCATTTCATTTTTTGATAATGACCAAAGCATGCGAGTTGCGGCGTACAGTCCTGAATTTGCGACAGAAAGAACAGCAGTAAGAATGACAAAGTTCATAATATCAGCTGCATACGGAATACCGATATTATCAAAAACAGCAACGAATGGGCTCTTTGTTAATCCTGCTTCTTCCCAAGGAATTAAAGCTACGAGAACAAAAATTGCTAAAACGAAGAAAAACATCGTGCGCCATATAATATTTCTAATAGAACGAGGCAAAGTCTTTGCTGGATCTTCACTTTCACCAGCTGCGATTCCGACAAGTTCTGTACCTTGGAAGGAATAATTGACTGTAACCATTGTTAATAGGATAGCGGCAAGTCCATTTGGGAATAAACCACCGTGATTTATGAAATTTGAAAATAGCGGGGCTGGTTCGTTTCCTTTTAAATCAATAAAACCGAACATAGCGGCGCCGCCAAGAATAATGAAAGCGATAATGGCAGATACTTTAATGCTTGAAAACCAAAACTCTGTTTCTGCATAACTACGAGCAGATAATGCGTTTATAGTGAATATGGTAACACCAAATATTAAACACCAAACCCAGACAGGAATATCAGGAAACCAGCGCTGCATCGTAATTCCGGCAGTTGTAAATTCAAGACCGGTCGTATTCGCCCAGCTTAACCAATACAACCATCCGATTGTAAACCCAGTTGCAGGATTAATGAACTTGGTGGCATATTCCTGGAAAGAACCTGAAACAGGCATGGCTACAGCAAGCTCACCAAGACATAGCATAACGAGATACATTAATAATCCACCGGCCATAAAGGCAAGTACGGATCCGCCAGGTCCAGCTTTACTTATAATAAAACCAGATCCGTTAAATAACCCCGTTCCAATCACACCACCGAGTGCAATCATGAATAAATGTCTACTTTTCATTGTGCGCTTTAATTCATTGTTTGTATTGTTTACTTGCGTCATTGTTTTCCTCACTTTCAAAATTGGTAGTATGAAAATTGATGTTTTTCCGTATTATGGAATGTATTCCGTGATGTGAAATATTGTTCTAATTTTCAGATAATTAAAAAGAAAAGTCAATATTTTTTTGTTTGCGTTTTCAAAATGTTGATAGCGTATCTTTTGTTTATTTTGAAAATTAAATAAATTGATTGATTTCAGTTTGAATTTTTGATAAATTGATAGTTAATTAGGCTAAACATACTACAAGTAAAGTTGAGGCGAATTATGGTACAGTCCATTGATCGAGCGATAAGTATTATTAAGCTATTAAATTCTACAAATGAAAAAGAGTATTGGGCTATTTCTGATATAGCTGATGGAACACATCTTCCGGTTAGTACAGTACATAGATTACTTAATTCTCTAATGGAGCATGGGTTAGTTACACAAATTTCAGAAACAAAGCAGTACAAGATTGGGCCAATGTGGATGGAAATAGGATTACGTCAATTGGAGAAGGTAGACTATAGATCTGTTGCAAGGGAAGTGATGAAGCGATTGGCCGCTGAAGTGGAAGAAAGTGTCTATTTGAACATTCCAAATGGAACTCATTCTATTATTATTGAAAGAATTGATAGCCCTTTAAAAATTCGGGTTATCGATAACTTAGGGGAACAGATTCCACTTTCGATTGGCGCCGCAAATAAAACGATGCTTGCCAATATGAAAACGAATGAAATGGAATACATTGTAGAACAATTACTTTCTTCTTTACCAGAACAAAAGCAAATTCTTCTTAATCAAATAAAACAAATAGAAAATGAAGGATATGCTGTAAGTTATGGTGAAAAAACAGAAGGGACAGCTTCAGTAGCTGCACCTATTATCGGATTCAATCATAAAGTAGTAGGAGCATTAAGTGTTGGGTTAATTAGTCATCGTATTAATGATGATCGACTATCTTTTCTTATTAGTAAGGTAAAAGAAGCAGCTCATGAAATTTCAATAAAAATCGGCAGTACATCAGAATTATAATTTTGATAACTGTCGTTATTTTTTATTCATATATTGGAATTGATTTTCATAATGCGGAAAAATAGGGGGTTACTATGTCAAAGTGGCAATCAAAAGAACAATTGATTCAGTTATTAAGCAATCTTGTTGAAATTCCTAGTATTACAGGTTCAGAAGCTGAAGTTATATTACCAGACTTTGTTGTAGAACAATTATCTGACTTACAGTATTTCAAACAAAATCCGCATCATTTGCAAAAAAATCCGACGGGGGATGGACGATATTTTGTTACCGCCCTAGTAAAGAAAAGTGATAGTACGAAAAATACTGTAATTCTTGTTAGTCATTTTGATGTTGTAGATGTACAAGATTATGGAGTGTGGAAAGAAGATGCATTTCATCCTAAAAAGTTAACATCTATGTTTTACTCTCATAAAGATGAACTACCAGATCATGTACGTGAAGATATAGAACAGGGAGATTGGCTATTTGGTAGAGGGACAATGGATATGAAATGTGGTCTAGCTTTACAAATGGCAATGGTTGAGCAAGCTTGTGAAGGAAGATTTGATGGGAATGTTCTTTTATTAGCTGTTCCAGATGAAGAAGTGAACTCCGTAGGGATGAGAGCAGCTGTTCCGAGATTATTAGATTTAGCAAGAGAACATGATTTAGAATTTAAAACGGTTCTAAATTCAGAGCCTATGTTTTCAAGGCATCCTGGGGACCAAAATAAGTATATTTATACTGGTTCTATTGGGAAGGTGTTACCTGGTTTCCTTTGCTATGGAAAAGAGACACATGTAGGTGAACCTTTTGCAGGCTTAAATGGGAGTTATATGGCTGCATTATTAACAGCAGAATTAGAGTTGAATACGGACCTTTGTGATATTGTAGATGGTGAAGCGAGTCCTCCACCAACTAACTTGCTTCAAAGAGACTTAAAAGAGGACTATTCTGTACAAATTCCGCATCGTGCAGTCACACTATTTAATTTGTTTTTACTAGAAAAATCGATGACAGATGTCGTTTCGTTGCTGCGTCAAAAAGTAACGAAAGTAGCAGAGAAAATCGAAGAGTCTTACGAGAAGCAAGCATATCGTTTTTCTAAATATAATCCGTTCATACCTCCTAATCTTAAAGTAAATGTATTAACGTATGAAGAGCTTATCGCGTATGCAATTGAACAACATGGAAAAGAGACAATAAATGATATTCAATCTAATATTATAAAAAATAGAGAAGATAAAGATGATCGTGCAGTAACAATCGATTTAGTTGATAAATTAGCTATATTATGTAAAGAAAAAGCGCCGATGATTGTACTTTTCTTCGCTCCGCCGTACTATCCAGCTGTGAGTTCACGCAACAATCCTTTCATTAAAGAGGTAGTTGTAGAAATGGAAAAGTATGCCCAATACAATCATAGCATTACATTTGAAAATCAAAATTATTTTGGAGGAATTTCAGATTTAAGCTATGTGGGCTTACAGAACCCATTGGATTCAATGAGTTCTCTTGTAGACAATATGCCATTATGGGATAAAGGTTATTCAATTCCACTTCAGGAATTAGAAGAGTTTGACGTTCCAGTATTAAATATGGGGCCGGTAGGAAAAGATGCACATCAATGGACAGAGCGTCTAGACGTAAATTACGCATTTGAAACGCTATTCGATATGTTACCGATATGTATTGAAAAATTACTTGTATCTAATAAAATTACACAGTCATAGTTAGGTGTGTATAAAAGTGAATGAATGGAAAACATAACATTCTTAGAGAAGGTATAGAAATAGAAACCAATAAGAGGATTTGAATATAATTATTTTAATATAATAAAAACAAAACGGGCAAACTCAATCATCTATGAATTTGTCCGTTTATCTTTTGGCGAAAATAGGGGTATGTAAACTACATGTGTATATAGTCAAAAACAGTTTGTAATTAGTGTTTACTTTTTAGTTTGATTAGATAATTCAATAGACTTTTGCGTGCAACGTTGCATAGCTGAAATGATGGCTGTTCGCAAGCCTTTTTCTTCTAATGTTGCTACAGCCTCTATTGTCGTTCCGCCTGGGGAACAAACCATATCTTTCAATGCACCTGGATGTATTCCTGTTTCCAATACCATTTTTGCAGAACCTAACACAGCTTGAGCTGCGAATTTATATGCTTGATTTCTTGGCATACCATCTAGTACAGCAGCATCTGCCATCGCTTCTATAATCATATATACGTATGCTGGCGAAGAACCACTTACAGATGTTACAACATCCATTAATTTTTCGCTTACAATCTCTGTTTGACCAAAACTATTGAAAATGTTTAGTACATCTTCTAAATCTTTTTCTGTAACCATTTCGTTAGGGCATAAAGCAGACATTCCTTCTCCAACAAGAGCAGGAGTATTAGGCATTACTCTCACAACCTTTAATTTTTTATCAAAGGCATCTTCAGTACTATTAATGCTTTTCCCTGCAGCGATTGTTACGACGATAACGTCGTTTTTGATCACTTCTTTTATTTCATTAATTACGGAGGAGTATAAGTCTGGTTTGATTGATAAAATTAAAATATCAGCATTTTTAGCTACTTCATTGTTGTCAGTAGTTGTAGTTATCCCGTATTTTTCACTAGCATTTTTTAAATTCATAGTGTTCAAATCTGAACACATGATTTTATTTGAAGAAACTATATTATTGTTTATCATACCGCCAATTATAGCCATTCCCATATTTCCGCATCCGATGAATCCAATTTGTTTGTTCATAATAACTCGATCTTGCTCCTTTTATAATTAATTATATCGGTTTGATATTATTATCTTAGAATAAGAATAACATCCCTGTGCAATATAAAGAAACATTCTAAGAGAATATATTCCTTTTTGCAACACTAAAAGATAAAAATTAACTATATTCGACATTATGTAAATATATACACTATAATTTAAGGTTTTATGCTTATGAATATGAGTTAAACTTATATCAATTTTTATTTTCATTCAGTAGGGCGATAATTTCATACAAGTAACTTGCGGCTCTATTTATTTTTAAAAATACCTCTTGACACCGAATCGAACTATATCGCATAATATAAAAAAATCAGATTGAAAATCGTTGAAGGGAATTAGTACATATGTCTTCTTACGAAAGAGAGTGGAATTCACCGGCTGAAAGATTCCTCGTATAGAATGTATCGAACCTATCCCTGAGTCTTAAATGAAAGTTTAGGCGTTCGCCTGCGTTATAGGCGTCAAGTGGATATCTATGTATATCAATCAAGGTGGTACCGCGGAACAATGACCGTTTCGTCCTTATTATTTTATTAAGGGCGAAGCGGTCATTTTTATTTTGCTCTTTCATACTACAGGGCAGCATGGATGAGAATAAATATAGCTGCAAACTGAATGAATAGAAGTGTAATGTATAAAAACTTTGATTTTAGACTTGGGGGTTACAAAAGTGAAAAAACAACGAATTGTTGTAAAGATAGGGAGTAGTTCCTTGGCAGATAGTCATGGAGGCATTTCTAAAGAACAACTTTCAGATCACGTTGCCGCATTGGCACGACTGAAACAGGAAGGGCATGAAGTTTTGTTAATTACATCTGGAGCCGTCGCAGCAGGTTTTTCTGCTCTTGGGTATCCTAGCAGACCAGTGACAACTAAAGGGAAACAGGCTGCAGCAGCTGTCGGACAAAGTTTATTAATGCAGGCGTACACAGAGGAGTTCCGTAAATATGATATTGTTACTGCACAACTTTTATTAACGAGAAGTGATTTTTCTAGAAAAGAACAATACAGTAATGCTTACGCTACTTTAGGAGAGCTACTAAACCGTTCCGCTCTTCCTATCATCAATGAAAATGATTCCATTTCTTTAGAGGAGCTGACGTTCGGTGATAATGATATGCTGTCAGCTTTAGTAAGCGGACTTTTGTCGGCAGATATGCTTATGATTTTTACGGATGTGAACGGTTTATATGACAAAAATCCTCAAAAAAATACGGATGCGAAAAAATATTATTTTCTTCCTGAAGTTACGGAAGAAATCGCTTCTCTTGCTGGAGATGCTGGTTCAAAACTTGGAACTGGCGGTATGAAATCAAAAATCGATGCTGCAAAGACGGCACTATCTCTTGGAGTGAGTGTATTTATCGGAACAGGACGTGGACAGGAAAAGTTTTTAGATGTTTTGAAGGGCAAAGGTGATGGAACGTATATCGGTAATGCTCCTCAAAAAGTAATTAAAATGAACAAGCAATGGATCGCCTTGCATTCGCTTGTTAGCGGTCAAATTGAAGTAGATGCCGGGGCAGCTACTGCTATCATTCAACATGGAAAGAGCCTTCTTCCTGCTGGTGTTACAAATGTGTCAGGATTTTTCCAAGTGGGTGAAGTCGTGGAAGTAATTACGCAACAAGGGCGCGTAATAGGAAAAGGACAATGCACATATAGCGCGGAGGAACTAAGGAATTTAAAAGGTATGCAAAGCCAAGATATTCAAGCAAGAGGCGAAAGGCATAATTATGAAGTCATCCATAGAGATCATTGGGTTTCATTTTAAGAAAAGAGAGCACGCAAATTTGAATGGGCAGGTAAGTTTTAGATACTCGTGTTAAATGGTTCTCAAATAATATACTGATTAACCTTTAAAAAGGAGGAAATAAAAATGAATGAAGTGTTGGCAAAGGGGAAAAAAGCGAAAGAGGTTGCTAGAGAACTTGTGCTTACATCTACAAATCAAAAAAATGAAGCACTTACCGCAATTGCTGATCAGTTGATAGTAGAAACAGCTTATATTGTAGAGGAAAACAAACGGGATATTGAAGAAGGTAAGGCAAAAGGATTTTCTGAGTCACTCCTTGATCGTCTTATGCTGAATGAACAACGTATCATTGATATGACTGAGGGAATTAAGCAGCTAATTGATTTACGTGATCCTGTTGGGGAATGTGTAAGTGCATGGGAAAGACCAAATGGACTATCTATTCAGGAGATGCGAGTACCACTTGGTGTTGTCGGGATGATTTACGAGGCAAGGCCGAATGTGACAGTAGATGCTGCTACAATTTGTTTGAAAACAGGAAATGCAGTCATATTGCGTGGTAGTTCTTCCGCTATCCATTCTAATAAAGCGATCGTTGCTGTAATTCACCGAGCGCTCAAACAAACGAGCTTGCCTCAAGAAAGTGTACAGCTCATAGAAGATACGACGCGAGATAGCGCGAAGCAGTTATTTACATTAAATGACTACTTGGATGTTCTTATCCCAAGAGGTGGCAAGCAATTAATCGATACTGTAGTAAGAGAAGCGTCTGTTCCAGTACTTGAAACAGGTGCGGGAAATTGTCATATTTTCATTGATGAAACAGCGGATAAACAAATGGCATTTAATATTATTATAAATGCAAAAACGCAGCGTCCATCTGTATGTAATGCAATTGAAACGATTATACTTCATGAAAAGTGGGCGCAGCAATTTGGTAGCGAACTGTTTTCTTTATTGAAGGAAAGAGGCGTGGAGCTACGTGGTGATAAGAAAGCATTGGCAATTGATTCTTCTATTGCATTCGCTTCAGAAGAGGATTGGGAAACTGAGTTTTTATCTCTCACGCTAGCAGTTAAAGTCGTTTCTACAGTAGAAGAAGCGATTCATCACATAAATACGTATGGATCCATGCATTCCGAAGCGATTATTACAGAGAACGAGGAAAACGTCAGCAAGTTTTTCACATCCGTTGATGCCGCAGCACTTTATCATAATGCATCGACTCGTTTTACGGATGGATCTGAATTCGGATTTGGCGCAGAAATTGGCATCAGTACGCAAAAGCTACACGTAAGGGGACCAATGGGACTTCCTGCATTAACTTCTACAAAATATGTGATTCGTGGGAATGGACAGATTCGGGGATAAAAATTATAAAAGAAAAAGTGAAATAATAACGAAAGACACCCAATTTCATTTAGGTGTCTTTCGTTATTATAAGTATTGATTTACCACACAAAAAGCCCCACGAGCATAGCGCTTAACAAGGAAACAGCCATTCCGCTAACAAGAAGCTTCCAAACATTTTTACCGATTATTGATGATTTTTCTCCGCCAAATAATGAATTGTAAGTTCCGTATATCATACCTACTGTACTAAAGTTAGCAAAAGAGGCTAGAAATGTAGTTGCAACAGCAATCGTATGCGGTTGTAATGACTTTAAGTTTGATTTTAAATCCATCATGGCAACAAATTCATTCGTTGTGATTTTGATTCCCATTAATTCAGCTACATACATAGCATCTTTACCTGTTAAACCGAGTAAAAAAGCAAAGGGGCTAAAGATAATGGAGAAGATTTTTTGAATTGTTAAACCTGCTACAAAAAAGCTTAAAATACCATTTAAACATGCTGTTAAAGCTACATATCCAATTACCATAGCTAAAATAACGATTACCATATTCATTCCGACTAACATACTGTTTGAAATAGTAGAAAAGAAATCTTTTTTTTCATTTTTTGAAGGTTTATAAACAACATCTTCTTCTTTCGTAACTTCAATAGGATTTAAAACATTAGCTAAAATTAATGCGTTAATACAGTTTAAAGGAATAGCGCTGAAAATATATGTTGCTGGAACCATTGACAGATAAGCACCAAGAATGGATCCGCTGACACTACTCATACTCATAATTCCAAAAGTCAACAAACGATTTTCTTTTAAAACAGATAATTGATCACGAACAACCGCAAGTGCTTCCGTATTTCCTAAAAACATCATTTGAATGGAAAAGAAACTTTCTAACTTTGGTAAACGAGAAATCTTAGAAATAAGTGCACCAACTTTATCAATGATCCAAGTTAAGACTCCAAAGTAGGAAAGGATATCAAAAAAAGTGATAACAAAAATGATAGGAAGTAAGGCGCTAAAGAAGAAATCAACTGTTTGATTTTCCATAGCTGAAGGAAATGCAAAACGAATACCTTCATTCGCGCACGATAGTAGCCAACTGAAAAATGACGCAATTTTATTAATAATAATACTGCCCAATTTGGTGCCTAACATAAACCACGTAATAAAAAGCTCCAATATGATTAGAATAACGATTGGTCTCCATTTTATTTTTCTTTTATTAGGCGAACAAAGGAAGACGATTAATATTACAACAAAAATCCCTAACATATTTAATATGAAATGCATGTCAACAACTCCTTGAGGCTTATTATTTGTATATAAAAAAGCCTCTATTCTTCCAAATTTGGATTATGATCAGGAGTTATGAAGAATGTGAATTATGTTTAGCATTCATCTATTTCAATTAATGTACTAACAATTAATGTTCTCGCTTTATAAAGTATATGTATTAGGAATGTAAAGCAACAAATTAAATCTATTGACGGAACGAAGGATAACTAATAACTGCATCCATTTTTAAATTGTTTAGGCGAAATACCAGTATGTTTTTTAAATACCTTTGTAAAATGACTTTGGTCGTGAAAATTTAGTAATGTAGAAATTTCGGATATAGAATGTCTCGTATATGTCATTAACTTTTTTGACTCATCGACTTTCGCACGCTGAATATATTCATTTAAAGAAATTCCAACTTCTTTTTTGAAAAGGGAAGATAAATAACTAGGGTTTAATGTGACTATTTCTGCAAGGATATTTAGTGTAATATCACCATAAAGATGAGTGAATATATAATTTTGACATACGTTTATATGTTTTGAATGTTGCTGCATTGTACTATTTTTGACACGTTCTGCAAACTCAAGTAAAGCATTCTCTAAAAAAGGGGGAATTGCTTCATTTTTATGTATTTCTTCGAGTTTTTGTATAAATAAATCACTAATAGTATATGCGATTTCAGGGAAAACTCCGCCTTCAATAGCAGATCTAGTTGCAAGTGTAATAGCTGCAATGGCAGAATTCTTTTGGCTTCGCAGGTGACTTGTCTTTGATAACACCCCAAGTTCTCCTGATTCAGGTAATCTCCTTAGATTTTTAATTAACTCCTCCTTTTTCCCTTGCTTAATACATTCAAATATTTTCCTCTCGGCTAGTGGATCGATATGAGTTAATGTACTTTGTCGTTGCTCTGATATATGTACATCAGGCTGTTCAATTTCGAATTCCACCTTTTTTATTAGCATGTTTTTTTGCAGTATATCAGCTATGTCCAACTGTTTCTGATATAGCATGTAATAAAGCACTAAACTTACATTTAAAAAACTCATATTATTTAATACGGGTAGAGAACGATAATATCGAATCATTTCTTCTTTGTTTATTTTTAGTTGAAGATCATTAACAATGCCGTTAATTGATGTTTCTGATAGCCTGGAATAAAGGACTGGTCCAACAATTATATTCCCACTAATTTGGTCGTTCAAACGCAGATGAATTGCGAAAAAGTTTTCGAGAAAGGCGGTCTCTACTAGTGACGGAAAAGTATAGGAAGGCTGTTCCTTATATAGTTCATTCAGTATTGCCTCTTTGGAAGAATACATAGGGTTATGCAGAATATTGGACGAGATTTCAAATACTAAATCTCCTTTGTTAGTAAGAAAATAGATAGGTGTTTTATGTAGATCAAAGACTAGCTTACAAATATAATATAGATCTTCTCGTTTGGAGCAATTCATTATTTTAACCTCTATTCTTTAAAAAACAGCTAAAATTTTTACAAGCATTCTAAAAAATATACCATAAGATCTAAAAGATAATAACTATAATATCATTAAGAAAGCGTTTACTTATATGTTTTTTAGGAGGGCTATCATGAAAAGAGATATTAAGAAAATCATTTCTGAAATGACGCTAGAAGAAAAGGCAAGTCTATGTTCTGGATTAGACTTTTGGAATACAAAAGGGATTGAACGATTAGGGATTCCATCAATTATGGTAACTGATGGACCACATGGTCTAAGAAAACAGGCAGAGGGAGCAGATCACTTAGGGATTTATAACAGTATTCCATCGACTTGTTTCCCTTCAGCAGTAGGGTTAGCAAGTACATGGAATAAAGACTTAATACATGAAGTAGGAGTTGCATTAGGAGAAGAATGTCAGGCTGAACATGTAGGTGTTCTCCTTGGACCAGGTGCAAATATTAAACGTTCACCGCTATGCGGAAGAAATTTTGAATATTTTTCAGAGGACCCGTATTTATCATCGCAAATGGCTATAAATCATGTTAAAGGTGTCCAAAGTCAAGGCATTGGAACGTCATTAAAGCATTTCGCAGCTAATAATCAAGAGCATCGCAGAATGTCTGTAGATACAATTGTTGATGAAAGAACTTTACGTGAAATTTACCTTGCAAGCTTTGAAGAGGTTATTAAGGAAGCACAGCCTTGGACAGTAATGAGTGCTTACAATAAAGTAAATGGTGAATACGTTTCGGAAAATAATTATTTGTTACATGATATTTTAAAAGATGAATGGGGATTTGAAGGCTTTGTCGTATCTGATTGGGGCGCAGTAAATGAACGTGTTGCAAGTTTAGCGAACGGTTTAGAGTTAGAAATGCCTTCAAGCTTTGGAATTGGTGAGAAGAAAATTATTGATGCAATTAATTGTGGTGAGCTATGTGTAGAAAAGCTTGATCAAGCAGTTGAGCGTCTTCTTTACATTATTTTTAAAGCTTATGATAATCAATTAGAAAACGCTACGTATAGTAAGGACACGCATCATCAGCTTGCAAGGGAAGTTGCAATTGAAAGTATGGTTATGTTACAAAATGAAGATTCCATTCTTCCGCTAAAAAAAGAGGGGACGGTAGCGGTAATTGGAGAATTTGCAAAGCAACCACGTTATCAAGGTGGCGGAAGCTCTCATATTAATCCAACAAAGCTTGAAAGTATTTTTGAAGAACTTGAAATGGTATCAGGTGAAAAAACGAACATTTTATTTGCACAAGGCTATGATCTTGCAAGCGATGACGTAGATGAAAACTTGATTAATGAAGCAAAAAAAATAGCTGAGAGCGCAGATACAGCTGTCCTTTTCGTTGGGCTTCCAGATCGTTATGAATCAGAAGGCTTTGATCGAAAACATTTACAAATGCCAGAAAATCACGTGCAATTAATTGAGGCTATTGCTGAAGTTCAAAGTAATATCGTTGTAGTTTTAAGTAATGGTGCGCCAATTGAAATGCCATGGATAGGTAAAGTAAAAGGAATACTTGAAGGCTATTTAGGTGGCCAAGCATTAGGCGGAGCAATTGCTGATTTATTATTTGGTGATGCGAATCCAAGTGGGAAGCTAGCAGAAACATTCCCGGAAGTTTTAAGCGATAATCCTTCTTACTTAAACTTCCCGGGTGAAGGTGATAAAGTAGAATATAAAGAAGGCGTGTTCGTTGGATACCGTTATTATGATGCAAAAAATATTGAACCATTGTTCCCATTTGGCTTTGGGTTAAGTTATACAAACTTTGAGTATAGTAAACTTTCAATAAGTAAAAACGAGATAAAGGATACTGTTTCTGTTCTTGTAAACGTGAAAAATGCTGGTAGTATAGCTGGGAAAGAAATTGTTCAGCTGTATATAAAAGATGTTGAAAGTAGTATGATTCGTCCTGAAAAAGAATTAAAAGGATTTGAAAAAGTAGAGTTGCAACCGGGAGAAGAAAAAACGGTTAGTTTTACTTTAAATAACAGGTCATTTGCTTATTATAATGTTGAATTGAAGGACTGGCATGTTGAAACAGGTGAATTCGAAATTTTAGTAGGAAAGTCTTCAAGAGAGATTGTTTTACAAGATAACATATTCGTTCAATCAACGACTATAATTAAAAAAACAGTGCATCGGAATACGTTACTAGGGGACATATTTGCGGACCGAATGTTAGCACCAATTGCAAAAGAGCTTATGGAAAAAGCATTAAAAGACAGCCCGTTTGCAAGTATGGCTGAAGGGGATAGTGATGCCTCTGAAATGATGGATGCTATGCTAAATTACATGCCGTTACGAGCGTTAGTAAACTTTAGTGCAGGCGCATTTACAGAAGAAATGTTAAGTGAAATAATTGAGCTATTGAACGATGCGCAAATGAATTAATAAGCGGCGCATGTGAAGAAGTTAGATGGGGGATTACGGTCTGGAAATACCCGATTGGTTTGGGCTAATATTTTATACTATTAATAAACATAGATTTACAAAAAAGCAAATGAGAGCTAGCATCTCATTTGCTTTTTTTGAATTTATTCAGCTAATGTAAAATCAAATAATTGTCCATTATCTACAGCAGGCCCATTTAGTTCTTTGTAATGTGGGACATTGATATAAAAAGGTCCTTCGGTAGATTCCCACTTATTATCTGTAGCAATAAAAGTAATTTTATAAAACCTAACGTTTTCACTTCTTTCGGTTCGTATCTAGACTATGTCTGTTACGATGCTCTTTTTCTTATTACTTTATCTTGGGTAATAGTAGTAATTACGGGAGAGAAATTGATGTAACAGTTAACTGCGTTCAATTGTTTTGTGGCATGTTAAACTTAAGCAATTTTAATCATTATTTATAAATAAGAACGATGAGTTGGCCATGAACCTTGGAGTTTCCGAAGTTGTATAATTTGTCCTGTATGATAAGCATCGTGCAAAAGGATATTCATATATTGTTGCCAAGTATACTTTTTTAATTCTTTTTTAATAAACATCTTTTGTACTCTTAACGTTAGTAATTGCAAAAATAAACATACGCTTCCTACATTATTTTTCTCCATGTAATACATTCTCCTTTCTCTTCAATATGCCTGCCCTATAGTAGAACAAGAATATGAACTGCAACGTATAAAAGAGCTAAAAAAGGAACCTCCATTATTAATAAGGTATTTAACAATCGGCGTTTTAATGGAGCAAGGATTAAAAAGATTATCAGAGTCTTTAGTTTTCGGTAATTGTAATATAATTCTAAAAATATAGAAGGTATAATTCGATAATTATAGAATTTAATATATAGCAAATAAGGAGGGGATCAAATGGAAGTCTTTCATGTAACGAGTAGAAAGAGGGAAACGTACCATATTCAAATGAAGTATTCGATACTTTTCGAATGTGCACTTGGCATTGCGGCAATTACTCATAAAAGGTTAATAGACACACTTGAAAAATCCCAAAGCGAATGGGAAGAAATTAGACAATCATTAACAGAAGAAATGAGGGAGCACTTACAGTTTGTAGAAGAGCATAATACGTGGAAAGCGCTGCTTCAGTTGTTGTATGAAGGAGATTTTCAAAATCTATCACAGTTTATTGCGAATATCGATTCGCTTTCAGAAGAAGATTTAAAGTATATATGTTTACCCTTTGTAGGAGAGAAGTATGAAGAAAAAAGACATTTAGCAGGAAATGGAGACGTAACTGCAATACAAAAATTAAAGGAACTGACACAGGATCATCAGTTTTTCTCTACGTATATTAGCTTTATATGTAATAGTGATATACAAGAACTAAAGGACCATTTTATCGCCGTTATGACAGGATGGTATGAGAGTGTTATTAAAAAAGAGGAAGAGCAATTACTTTCTATATTAGAGCGAGACTATGAAGCAAAGAATGAAATGAATAAAAAGATGAAACCGGAAGAGTTTGTCGAGTGGGCGACTGGTGGCGTTAACTATATGCCAGAGCCAAGTGTTCATTATGTACTTCTTATCCCGCAATTGACGTACAGGCCGTGGAATATAGAAGCTGATATTGAAGATACGAAAGTGTTTCATTATCCTGTCGCAAATGAAAGTATACATCCAGAAGATCCGTATGAGCCGAATTATTTTTTAGTTCAAAAACATAAAGCACTTGGGGATGAAGCGAGATTACGAATTGTAAAAATGTTGTTTGAAAAAGAACGTACATTGCAGGAAATTACGGAAAGACTGCAACTTGGTAAATCGACAGTGCATCATCATTTAAAATTATTACGTTCGGCTAAGTTAGTTGATATACATGACGGAAAATATGTATTGAGAAAAAAAGCAGTGCAGTCGTTAGCGAAAGAATTAGATGTATTTTTAAATAGATAATATACAACGAGAATGTACATAAAGGGAGGAATTAAATAGAAAAGTTGGTGAGCTATAGTGAAGAGTGTATTGAAAAATCGTTCATTCTTTTTTATGTGGATTGGTAGCGCAATTTCGGAATTAGGCGGAGCTTTCGGGACGTTGTGTAATTCAATTCTTGTTTATGAGTTAACGGGATCAAAAACAGCATTAAGTAGTATGTGGTTATTATATTTTTTCCCATCTCTCATACTGCAACTAATAAGCGGACCATTTATTGATAAATGGAGCCGAAAGTGGATTATGATTTTTTCGCAATGGATGCGGGCATCTATTTTCTTACTACCTTTAGTCATGGTAGTTACTAGTAATATAGAAGTTTGGCACGTGTATGTCGTTCAAATTATAATTGGGCTCATTACACCGCTTTATACACCTGCAAGTCAAGCAATTACACCGAGCATTGTAAGTAAAGAACAACTTCAAGATGCAAATGCGTATATTGATGGAATGACTCGTCTTATGATGTTTCTTGCGCCACTATTAGGTGGTATCGTTATTACATTCATTGGAATCAAATTAACAATGTTGTTCGTTTGTGTTTGTCTATTCAATAGTGGGGGATTGTTACTTTTCATAAAAGAAAAAAGAGTAAAACAAGAATTGAGAAAAACGTGGCTAGAACAGTTTCTTCACGGTTTTACATACTTTTTCACAAAACCAATCATCGTTTGGCTCGGTGTATTTCTTACTTTCGTACAGTTTGGAGTAGGGGTAACGATGGTTACAAATCTTCCTTATATAAAAGACGAGTTGTCCGCAGGATATGCGGAGTTTGGTTATTTTATGGCTGGTTTCCCGCTTGGCTATGTAGTTGGATCTATGCTAGTCGGAAAAGTAACATATAAAAGCCGGCGTATACTTATGCTTGGTGGATTGTTTATAGGAGGGCTCACATACATTTCGCTAGGGTTCAATCATAGTATAATAATTGCGGTAATAACTGAAGTGATTGCAGGTGTTTGCATCGCATTTTTCAATGTTCATAACACGACAATATGCCAACAAACTGTCCCGAACAATATGATAGGAAAAGTATTTTCAGTTCGACTATTTTTCATACGATCCGCTATGCCGTTAGGTGTGTTAGTAGGAGGCATACTAAGTGAAATGTGGGGAGTTAGAGCACTATACTTTATCATCGGTGCGATTATATGTGTCACTTCTTTAATAGGAATATTACTCCCATATTTTAAATTTTTAGATGAGGCAGTTGAAGAGAAAACACCATAATTCAAAAGATTTAAAACTTTATAATTGAAAATAATTATCATAATCAACTATAATAGAAGAATACTAGTATTCGAATTACAAAGAGGGAGTGGGATATATGTTTATCGAAACGAAAACATTTACTGTAAAAGAAGGTACATCAAATATAGTTGTAGAACGTTTCACTGGAGAAGGTATAATTGAAAAATTTGAAGGCTTCATTGACTTAAGTGTTCTTGTGAAAAAAGTAAGACGCGGCGATGAAGAAGTTGTCGTTATGATTCGCTGGGAATCTGAAGAGGCATGGAAAAACTGGGAAACGAGTGAAGAACATTTAGCTGGACATAGAGCGGGCCGTGGTAAACCAAAACCAGATCATATCATTAACGTTGAACACGGTGTTTATTATGTGAAATCATCGAAAGCGGCTTATCAGCAGTCGTAAAATATAAGCAGAGGATACATGTTGTAGAAATTAACATGTATCCTCTTTTTTAGTACTGGAGGGATGTAAGTGATAGAAAACCTTTCATTTATTACATATGAAAAACATAAAGAAATAGTGGAAATAATTTTAAACGAATGTTTATCTATAGAAAAAGTAACCGGATTTATGCTCATCGGTTCTGTCGCAAGAGGTGATGCATATCCTGATTCGGATTTAGACTTATATATTCTTTTAGAAGACGGACAAAAGAAGCGATTTTATTCTGAAATGAGAGAAGATATTTTAGTTGAATATAAGTATGCTGGTTTTAATCAAATACAAGTAAACTTTAAAAATAATCAGATGGAACTATATTCATTTTTAGAAGGGAAAATTTTGTTTGATAAAAGCGGTGAATTGAAAGAATTAAAGGCAATAGCAAAACAAAAATTTGAAAACTATCGAGTTGCTAGTGATAAAGTAAAGGGCATTTCTCATTGGTTACATAGTTCGCTAATTAAAATTAAGACTGCTCTGAAAGCAAAAGATGAGTTAAAAGCATCATATATAGTTCAAACATCAACTTGGACATTGTTAGAGGGAATATGGGCTATTAATAACAAGCCAGTACCTTCAGCTGGATCTGTTTTGAAGTATATTGAAACATTATCCAAAGTACCAACTCACTTTGAAGATTTTATAAATAAACTGTTTTTAGGTGACACGACAGAGCGAATCTCTTCAGCAGTTTTCTTAATTGAGTGGATTTTAATTCATTTGGAGAATAAACAATAGAATACGATTGTTAAATTTTATTGGTAAATAGATATTCCGTTTCGAATCGTTCGTATAATTTCATCCACTGTATCTTAAAAGTTGCATTGAAAAAACGTTCTAGACGATAGAAAAAAGTATTAAACTATTAAAAAATGAACACTTGAATACAACCTTAAACATTCGGGTGTTATTAATATGGGTCAAAATACTTCTGTATAGCCCCTGTTTAAAAGGAGATGAGTGAATGAAGTTGAATCATTTGAATTTATGTGTTGATGATTTATTAGAAGCGAGACATTTCTTTGAAACTTTTTTTGATTTTCAATTTTTGGAGCAAAAAGGAAAGGCACTTGTAGTGATGAGCGATGAGAGTGGATTTATACTTGTATTAAGTGATCCAAAAGCATTCAAGGGGAATAAGGACGTTACGTATCCAGAAGCTTTTCATATTGGTTTTTTAGTGGAAACTACAAATGAAGTTGATAAATCATATAATCGTTTAGTAGCTGGGGGCATTGAAATAGACAAGGCACCTTATGTGATGAGAGGTAGTAGTTATGGTTTTTATTTTACAATGTTTAATGGATTGTTAATTGAAGTATCGTGCCTTGACTATAAAGATGGTAAGAAAGTTCGATAGCAATAAGAGGAATTGTTTTGAAGATGTGAATATAGCCCCTTATCCAGTTTGGAAAGGGGCTTGAGCATTTTATTTGTATGATAAGTGAACATCAAAATGTTTATAAACTAGAGGGTATTCCTCTTAAACTAAATATTATAGATTTGAAATAAAGTTTCATAACAAGGTCTATTTTGCAAAGGAATTGCTTATGCATAAAATACCAATAATGTATACTGATACAAGAAAATTTAGAGAATTAAGCAGGTTTCCCATATGGTGCAGTACAAAACTATTATAAGTAGTACAGTGAAATAAATAGGAGGTTTTCATTATGACAGCTTCATTTAAAGCTATGGCGTTCCAGTTGAAAACGGAACGACTTGACCTGAATATGTGGGAGGAATCCGATGCAGTCTGGCTTAGAGAACTAATTGGTGAACGTGGAGTGGAAATGCCAACCGTTGAATCTGTTCGTAACGATCTTATTGAGAAGCGCAAGAAAGCAACCGAAAATGGCATATCCCTTCTCACGATTCGTAGACGAGACGAAGGCGATTTCATCGGATACTGTGGCTTAATTATCGGTCGTTCCACGCTTGAAGAGCCGGAGATTGCATATGAGTTGTTCCGCAGTGCTCATCGTATGGGTTATGCGACAGAGGCAGCATCTGCAGTACTGGAGGCTGCGATTGCTACGGGTCGCAAAAGACTTTGGTCAACTGTAGGTGCTTGGAATACGGCGTCCTTCCGGGTATTAGAAAAGATAGGATTTAAGCGGCATCACAGTACGTTTGGTGAACGAGGTGAGATTGTTTGGAACGTACGCGATCTGTAGAAATCGGATTAGATTCGGAACAATTAAAAATGTAAAAGAAAGCCCATATGTTAGATATGGGCTTTTCCTTATAGTAAATATTGATTTTGTATTTATTAAGTGTAATAGTCTATCTTTTACCATAGTTTTTTACATCATCATATAATTCCAGCGCCTCTTTCACATTCAATCCGTTCTTCACAATACCATGAATCGCTTGAATCATCGCAGCGGGGTGTTCGGATTGCCATATGTTTCGGCCCATGTCTACTCCAATTGCACCTTCTTGCAGTGCATTGTACGTAATGTTTAATGCGTCTTCGATTGAATCTAGTTTCGGTCCACCGGCGATGACGACTGGGGCAGGGCATGTGCTCGTTATTTTTTCGAATCCTTCGCAGTAGTACGTTTTAATAATGTCAGCACCCATTTCAACACATACGCGGGAAGCGAGTGCGAGGAAGCGTGCCTCTCGTTTTTGTAGTTCTTTTGCGACCGCGGTAATGCCGAGAACTGGTAATCCGTAATCATGAGCTTCTGAAACTACGTTTGCGAGATTTAAAACCGTTTGTGTTTCATAGTCTGATCCAACAAAGACAGAAACGCCGACGCCAATTGCGTTTTGTTTTACTGCTTCTTTCACAGGTGTAACAATAGTTTCGTTCGCTAAATCTTTACCGACGACAGTAGCTCCGCCAGATACACGCATAACCATCGGTGTGCTGCAGTTTTCAGGAATACAAGAGCTAAGTACACCTCGCGTTAAAAAAAGGGAATCTGTATAAGGAAGTAAGTTTTTAACTGTTTCTAATGGTTGTTCTAGTCCGTGAATCGGTCCTAAAAAATAGCCATGGTCGATCGCTAACATAACCGCTCTTCCATCAGGTAAAATTGTATTTAATCGATTTTTAAATCCCCAAGTCATTCGAAATCACTCCTTCGTTAATGTTGGATTTTCCGTTTGTACAGTATCTTTATTTGGTAAATGTGGTGACTTTATAAAAACAGCTTTAAAAGGTTTGTCAGAATGGTTAATAAGATAATGAGATTCATGAGGACGAACTTGTAAGACATCACCTTGTTTAATTGGAACTCTTTCATTATTTACATAGAATTCTATTTCTCCTTCTAATGCATAAAAGACTTCCTCGCATGTTGTATGGTAATGATTTTGAAACTCTTGCCCAGGCTGAATGACAACAAGGCCAAGATCAATATTTGGACCTTGTATTAAATATTTCGGCCCGTTATCACCGAAGCGATAGGAGAAATCATTTTCATTCGCTTTTCGCATACATTTCACTCCTTTATGTAATGTGTTACAGTGCACCTGGTGCGATCCACATATGTGATGTAAGTCCTATATCAGCTAAAGTGAGCTGACTGTCATACACAGTTTTCCAAGTTTCATAGAACGCCTTATATAGTTCGTGATTTTCAGTAACTGGTTCGAATGTGTTTTCCCACTGTACAAACTGTTCGGCAGTCTCTCCTATAGATGAATATATGCCAACACCAACACCAGCAGCAATCGCAGTTCCTAAAGCAGCTGCTTCTTTCACAACAGGTACTTTAACAGGAATTCCGAGTACGTCTGAAAGAATTTGTGGCCAAAGTTTTCCTTTAGCGGCGCCGCCAGCAAAAATAACTTCAGAAGGGAACGTACCAGTTAGATTTTCTATTAATTTTAAGTTACCAAGTGTAACGAAGGCGGCATTTTCTTCGATAGCGCGGAACATTTCTTTTTTTCCACATTTGTCAGCATCTAAGCTTAAATTTAAAAAAGAAGGTGAGGCATGACGCCAAGAAATGTAGTTCATGACGTTTGAAAAAGTAGGGATAATGCCATGTGAACCGACCGGTACGTCTTTCGCTTGTTCTTCTAACAATTCATAAGCATCTACACCGAGTTTTTCTGCAAGTTTCTTTTCTTCTTGGCAAAAGGCATCTCGAAACCAGCGCATAACGAGACCTGGGAAAAAGGCAATCGTTTCATATTGCCATAGGTTTGGAACGACGTGGCAATTTACGCGAATCGCAGCATGCGGATCTGTTATTGGTTTAGTAATATTCACTTCTTGTTGCCAAAAGCTGCCCCCGCATATTAATGTTTGATTAGTCTTCACGACTCCAGTTCCGAGTGATGCCATTTGAGCATCTCCGCCCCCGGCGATTACAGGAATTCCTTCGCGTAAACCAGTTAATGCTGCACACTCTTTTGTAACATTACCAATCACGGTGCCAGCTTCATTTACTTTTGGTGAAAACGGTAAAGTTATCCCGCACTCTTTAGCGACATCGTTATCCCAAGTTCTATTGTGTAAATCAAAAATTCCGGACGTACAACCGTTTGAAGGGTCGATTTGCAGTACGCCGCTTAATTTATATAAAATCCAATCATTTAACATCGTAAAAGAATGAATATTGCTATAGACTTCAGGTTCATGTTTTTTAATCCAAAGTAGGCGAGGTAAAGCCCCTAATGAAAAAGTTTGCCCAGATCTTGTATATAAATCTTCTTCAAGATGTGACCGAATTTCTTTTAGTTCACTAACTTCAGCGGATGCGCGCCCATCAACATTTGCACAAGCCCATATTTCTTGCCCATCTTTATCATATAAAACAAAACCTTCTCGCATACTAGTAGCGCTAATAGCTTGAATAGAAGAAGGAGAGACACTACTTTTTTGTAGAACTTCTTTCGTGCACTGTTGTACTAGCTCCCAGTTTTCAATTACATCAAAATTCATAGAGCCTGGGTAAAGAGGGTCGGTTTTATGAACCCATTCTTTTTGACTGACCGCAATTTGATTACCGAGTAAATCAAAAAGTACAGCTCGAATACTTCCCGTACCAGCATCAAAAGCTAATAAAGTAGACATTAACAATCACCATCCTTTCGTAATAAGGAGAGGGCTGTTTCCTCATCTGTAATTAATGTATGAATGAACTTTCCTTTTAAGGCACCATAAATTGCATCTATCTTTTCTGTACCTCCAGCAACACCAATGACATGTTTCATATTGCGAAGAATAGAGAGCGGCGTGCCAATAAGACGATTGTGATGCGGAAGCTCCAATAAATCGCCATTCGTATTATAAAACTGTCCTAAAATATCGCCAGTACCGTTTTGGCTACGAATATATGTCATTTCACGTAGTGTTAATTTTTCTTCTCTCACAATGGTAGCATCTTGAGATAACCCTCCAATACCGACAACTGTCGTTTGTGCAAGTGAAGCGACATGAAGCATATCTTTCACACTCGGTTCTGATAAAATACTTTTTGCCATTTCAGTAGTAGATGCAAGAAAAGGAGTGGGGATAATATGAAGATCACCTTGCATGTAATGTAAATAATTTTGTTTTCTTGGGAGGTAGTGGTTGACTCCGCCTGTTAGCGTTACGATTGAAAGATTAATAGAACTTTCAAAATGAATGTTTTCTAGCATTTTGCTAATCGTTTCTCCCCAGCCAATACCGAGTAAATCGCCTTGCTGGAGCTGAGTCTCTAAATATTGTGCAGCAGCTTTTCCGAGAGAAGTGGCATAATTGTCTATTGGAGTAGGGATAATGAAAGCATCTTTTAGGTTGAATTTTTTCATTAGGTCACGCTCAATGCTCAAACAGTGTAAACCAGTCCCTTTTACGTGAAAAGTAACGATTCCTTCACTGCGCGCCTTATCTAATAACCGAACCACTTTATTTCTTGAAATGTGAAGAAGTGAAGCGATTTCTTGTTGTGTTAATTGATCTTTATAATAGTACCAAGCGACTTTTGTTAACAAATTTTCTTCAAAGTTCAGCTGTGGCATACTCTTCATCCCTTTCAACAATTGACCAATGCTTAAACATATGTGCCACATATTTTGTTTATTCCAGTTGAAACGATGAAACGTCTGGTGAAAAAAGTGTTCTAGATATGAAAAAAGGAATATACAATGCTACAAAACAAGTAGAACAAATAATCATTTTCTCAAAAAATGTTCTGCATAAAGTGAAACTGTAATTAGTGGGGGTTTTATTCATTCCACTGATTTTCAGCCCGCACCAATCGGGCATGAACGGGTAGTAAATAGCGGGATAAAGGCAGGTGACATCATGTGGAGAACATACCCTTATTACAAGTAAAGAAAATGAGTAAGGCGTTTTCAAATCAACTTGTGCTAAAAGAAGTGAACTTACAAGTAGAGCGTGGAGATATATACGCTTTAGTTGGGGGAAATGGTGCTGGAAAATCAACATTAATGAAAATATTAACGGGGTTATATTCGTATGATAGTGGAGAAATGTATGTAAAAGGAAAGAGGCAACAATTTTCAAATCCGTCAGAAGCACATCGAGAACGTATGTATTTAATACCACAAGAACCACTCATTTTTCCGCATATGACTATTGAAGAAAATATATGTATTGGGCTAAACAGAAAGAAAAAGGAACTGAAAGTAAAGATTCAGCAATTAATGGACAGTTTAGGTTGGGATATTGCCCTTTATGAGCTAGGAGCATCGTTATCCATTGCGCAGCAACAATTAGTAGAAATCGTTAGGGGATTAATACGAGAAGCCGAGATTCTTATTTTAGATGAGCCAACATCGACATTAACAACTCACGAAATGAAGAGTCTTTTTGTGTTGATGAAAAGTTTACAAGAAAAAGGAATTGGGATGATATACATTACGCATCGTTTTCCAGAAATTTTTGAAATTGCTAATAAAGTAGCGATATTACGTGATGGAATGATTATAAGCCAAGGGGATGTATGTGACTATACTTATGACATGCTGATGGAGGGACTATTGCCAAAAGGATATAAACAGGAAGAAAAAAGAGAAGTAGTTCAAGAGATAGAAAGGACGAAAAAAATATTAGAAGTAACGAATGTAACTGGCCACGCATTTTCAAATATATCATTCGCTGTACACGCTGGAGAAATTGTAGGTATTGCTGGCATCGTTGGATCAGGTAGAACTGAATTAGCAGAAGCAATATTTGGATTGAAATCTATAAAAACAGGGTCTATTTTATTAGAAGGAAAATCTATTGATACATTTTCTTTGCATAAAAGGCTAGGCGAAGGACTCGTTTATGTGCCAGAGGATAGGGCGAGGAATGGGATTTTCTCAATCGCATCTGTTACAGAAAATATTACAGCAGCATGTTTACAGCAAAATAATCGTTTTTTTATTAGCCGAGAAAAAGAAAGCGCTTTAGCGAAGTCGTATATAGACCAGTTTCGAATTGTTGTGCCAAACATGAATGAAGAACTGGCATCTTTATCAGGAGGTAATCAGCAAAAAGTCGTGCTTGCGAAATATTTAGCATGTAACCCAAAAATTATTATTCTCGATGAACCGACGCGCGGAATTGATGCAAAAGCAAGACTTGAAGTGTATGAGGCGATAGAAAAAATGAAAGGGGAAGGACTCGCCATATTAATGAACTCTTCAGATATTGAGGAAATTGTCCAATTTTCTAACCGTGTATATGTAATGCGAAATGGTCAATTTGTTTCTCATTTAGAGAAAGAACAAATGAGTGTAGGTGAAGTTACACGTCTTGCATACGGGGGTGTAACGGAATGAAACGCATGTATAAAATGCACGAAACGTCTATCATACTGTTACTACTTATGTATATAGCCATTGTCGGAATGATAAATCCTAGTTTTGTTCAGTTTAACTCGTTATCTTTAATGATGAAATCAAGCGTTATTTTAGTCGTTCTAGCAATTGGCCAATCTTTCGTCTTATTTACGAAAAATATAGACGTATCAGTTGGCTCGATTATGGGATTAAGCGCAGCGGTTTGCGGAATGTTGTTAACGAACGGGTATAGTGCATTCTTTTCAATTGTTGCTACTATGATACTTGGCACTATTATCGGTTTCGTAAACGGGATTGGCGTTGCGAAGTTTCGGGTACCAGCCATTATTATGACATTAGGCATGCTAGGAATTATTAGAGGTGCAATGTTAATCTTCACAGGCGGGAAGTGGATTGAAGATATTCCAAACGATTTTAAGCAGCTGTCATCTATCGTCATACTTGGTCTACCGATAACTGTATGGATTGTTCTTATTATTTTACTACTACTCTATTTCTTTTTAATGAAAGTGCCGTACGGAAGATACTTTTATGCGGTAGGTGATAATGAAAATGGTGCAAGACTCATTGGGATACCTGTTAATAAAGTGAAGATAAATGCGTTTATTATATCGAGCATAAGTGCGGCACTTGCTGGTTGCATTTTTGTTATGAATATCGGGTTCGTTCCAAATCAAACAGGTACAGGAATAGAACTACAGGCTATCGCAGCTGCTGTGCTAGGAGGAATTCATTTAAAAGGGGGAACAGGTTCTATATTTGGGGCCGCATTAGGTGCATTATTTTTAGAAGCAATAAGCAGTTCACTCGTCTTTTTAAAAATACCAGCATTTTGGAATAATGCTATTTCAGGATTTTTACTATTACTTATTATTATATTAGATAGTGTAATGAAAAAGTGGAGAGCAGAAAGGAGGATGAATATATGAAGCATGTTTACAGATGGGAAGGTGTTCTAATCGTATTCCTTCTTATAGAATTCATTCTCTTTAGTTTTCTAAATAGTGATTTCTTCAACGTTAGTAATCTCCTTTTTAGTACAAATGATTTCCTATTTATCGCAATCGCGGCGATACCAATGACTTTCGTTATTGTAACAGGAGGAATTGATGTATCGGTCGGCTCAATAATGGGGCTCACTTCGATTTTGATTGGTGTACTTTGGATGAGCGGAATACCTATTTTGTTTGCTGTCATAATCGCCCTAATAATAAGTTGCTTAGCAGGCGCTTTAAACGGAATCATTATAAAAATGACAGGTGTAGAACCACTTGTCGTTACACTCGGAACGATGTTTTTATACGGAGGAATTGCACTCGTCATTTCAGGAGGTGCGGGCGCTTCTGGATACGAAGGAATAAGTGGTTTACCTGATGCGTATGTGCAACTGGCAAATGGTAGTTTAGTAGGAATACCTAATCTATTATGGATCCTAACTGTATTAACTGTTTTATGCACTGTATTGTTTCATCGTACCATATATGGGCGCCACGTAAAATTAACAGGCGCAAACGAAAATGCAGCGAAATACACCGGAATCAAAAAGGAGAAAGTAGTCATCATCGCTTATATAATTTCTGGGTTAGGAGGTGGATTAGGGGGAGCTTTCTTAACTGCATATTTTGGTTCCGCACGTGCTGATATGGGAAGTGAAACGATTTTACCGATCATTACAGCAGTCGTATTAGGCGGGACACTTATTACAGGGGGAAAAGGAAGTATTATCGGTACTGTACTAGCGAGTGTATTTATAGGACTAATGCAGTATGGCTTGCAAATGACAGGCTTAACTAATGAACAATCCAATGTAGTGATTGGTATTATCCTTATTCTTTCAGTTATTATGAGACATTTCAAAGTACATCCATTCTTAGTGGGAAAAAGAAGGAATTTGCATAAGGGGGAAATGTCATGAAGAGAAAACTGGGGATTGTTATTATTGTATGTATTTGTTTAATCGGTTTAATTGCTTGCTCTAGTCAAACAGCAGATAAGAAAAATGCTGATGATGTAAAATTTGCATTCATCCCGAAATTAACTGGAGTTGGTTTTTTCACATCAGGTGGTGAAGGTGCGAAAGAGATGGGGGATAAACTAGGTGTACAAGTAAAATATGATGGACCGTCTGAAGCGAGTGTATCAGGACAAGTGAAATATATAAATAATTTTATTAACCAAAACTATGATGCATTAATGGTTTCTTCTACATCAGTGGATGGCCTATCACAATCACTGCAACGTGCTAAGAAAAAAGGGATGACAGTGTTAACGTGGGATTCTGATGTGAATCCGAAAGATCGTTCTTTTTATATAAGTCAAGGAACACCAGATCAACTTGCGAATGTATTGATTGAAATGACTTCAAAGCAAATTGGAGATAAAGGAAAAGTAGCATTCTTTTATTCAAGTCCAACTGTAACGGATCAAAACCAATGGGTAACGAAGGCGAAAGAAATAATTAAAAAGAAATATCCGAACTGGGAAATTGTAACGACTCAATATGGTGAAAATAATGCGCAAAAGTCTTTGTCAGTAGGGGAGAACATATTAAAAACGTATCCTGATATAAACGCAGTCATTTGTCCAGATGCAACAGCACTTCCAGCAATGGCACAAGCAGCAGAAAATTTAAAAATGGATAAAAAAGTAGTTGTAACTGGATTTTCTACGCCGAACGTTATGCGTGATTATGTAAAACGAGGAACAGTACAACAATTTGGATTATGGGATGTAAAACAGCAAGGGGCTCTCGCAACATATGTAGCAAATGAAATTGTTGTAAAAGGGAAGAAGTTAAAAGTAGGGGATAGCTTCGAAGTAAAAGGTATCGGAAAAGTGAAAGTAGAGCCTAACTCCATACAAGGATATGACTATGAGGCAGAAGGAAACGGAATTATCGTATTACCAGAGCGAGTTGTCTTTACGAAAGATAATATTGATAAGTATAATTTTTAAAGAAGAAAAAACGTCCGAATATATCGGACGTTTTTATTATGTCATTTTGTGAATGTATTCATTAATTATGAACAGTTTCTTTTTCGTTTAATCCAAGTGTACGTCCAGTTGAAGTGTGTAAATCTTGGAATAGTCTTGGATTTTCAGTAAGAGAAATGCCATAAGAAGGAATCATTTCTTTTATTTTTTCTTCCCATCCTAATATACGATCAGGGAAACATTTTTCTAATACTTCAAGCATGACGTGAACGGCAGTAGAAGCACCTGGTGAAGCACCTAGTAATGCAGCGATTGATCCGTCAGCTGCACTTACAACTTCTGTACCGAATTGAAGTGTGCCTTTACCGCCAGCATCAGTATCTTTAATTACTTGTACACGTTGCCCAGCAACTACAATATCCCAATCTTCACTTTTTGCGTTCGGAATGAATTCGCGTAATTCTTCCATACGTTTTTCATGTGATAACATAACTTGTTGAATTAAGTATTTTGTTAGTCCCATTTCTTTTACACCAGCAGCTAACATCGTTAAGACGTTATTCGGTTTTACAGAACCGATTAAGTCAAGATTTGAACCAGTTTTTAAGAATTTAGGTGAGAACCCTGCGAACGGTCCGAACAGTAAAGCTTTTTTATTATCTATATATCTCGTATCCAGATGAGGTACAGACATTGGCGGAGCACCAACTTTAGCTTTACCGTATACTTTTGCATGATGTTGCTCAATTACTTTTTGATTTTTACATACCATAAATAGTCCACTTACTGGGAATCCACCGATATGTTTTGATTCAGGAATACCTGTCTTTTGTAGTAGAGGTAGGCTACCGCCACCGCCACCGATAAAGACAAATTTTGCAGTATGATGCTCAATTTTACCACTATTCATATCGTGTACTTTTACTTCCCACAAACCATTTTTCGTGCGTTTAATATTTTCGACACTATGTTTGTAGTTTAGCTCAACATTTTTCGTTTGTAAGTAATCAAACAACATACGTGTTAATGCACCGAAGTTAACATCTGTTCCAGAGTCAATCTTCGTTGCAGCCATCGGTTCATTAGATGTACGACCTTCCATAATGAGAGGAAGCCATTTTTTTAATGTTTCAGGAGCATCAGAAAACTCCATTCCTTGAAACAGTGGATTTTTTGAAAGCGCTTCAAAACGGTTTTTTAGAAACTCTACATTTTTTTCCCCTTCTACTAAACTCATATGAGGAAGTGGCATAATAAAATCTTGTGGATTACGAATTAATTTGCTTTTTACAAGATATGCCCAAAATTGTCTTGAAAGCTGGAATTGCTCATTCACTTTTACAGCCTTACTAATATCTATAGATCCGTCAGATTTTTCGGAAGTATAGTTCAGTTCGCATAGCGCAGAATGCCCTGTACCTGCATTATTCCATTCGTTAGAGCTTTCTTCCCCGGCACTTGCGAGTTTTTCAAAAACTTTAATTTCCCATTCAGGTGCTAATTCTTTTAGTAATGAGCCTAACGTTGCACTCATAATTCCTGCACCAATTAAGATAACGTCTGTTTTTTGCTGCATGTTGCTCATGATAATCTCTCCATCCCCTATATTGGCAAAAAAGAGTAGGTGTTTTCTATGTCTAAGCCGTAAAAGAGAAACACCGCCTAGGCCCCACCTAGGTGTATACCTTTTTTGTCTCAATTATATAACCATCTCATACTCTATTATAATAATTAATAGACTAAAATATCTAGTGTTATCTGATAATTTTAAACTATTTAACGTTTTATTTGCCAAAATTCTTATTTAACAAGCACTTTTCAGTTAATGAATAGAAAAAAATTACAGTTTGAAATTATCTCGAAAAAGCTTACGTATCCTTAATTGACTAAATCGAGTACCTTTTTATGGGATTTTTCTCTCGGTAAGGGTAAGATTATTCTGAAAAATGAAAAGGAGGGATTTTAATGCGTACAAAAGAGCAAATTTCAAACTTATTTCGAAACTTTTCAATAAAGGAATGTAAAGGGTCAAGTGATTTATATGAATATTTATCAATGAAAATTGCTGAAGATGAGGAAGTACTTACACTATCGTCCTATGCTCAGGTAGGTCAACCAGTCCCAAACTTATTATTAGGTGCAGTACATTATTTATTGCTTGCAGGGAAAGAACATCATTTAAAAACGTATTATAGTAGTTTAGTTGAAAATGCCGAAACAAATTTAGACAAAGCTTTTGATTATTTTAAAGGTTTCTGTAAAGAATACCGAGAAGAAATCATTACTTTGTTACAAACAAAACTCGTTCAAACAAATGAAGTAAGAAGGTGTGCATACTTATACCCAAGTTTCTGTTACATATTTAACAAAGTGAATAAACCAGTAGCATTAATTGAAATTGGGACAAGCTCTGGATTACAATTGTTCTGGGACCAATACCGTTATTCGTACGGAACGGATGAAATGTACGGAAATGTAAATTCAAATGTGCATGTAACTTCTGAAATAAGAGGGGAGAATGTGCCGCGTTTTCTAAAACAAAGTCCGCCTGTCGTAGAAAGAATCGGGCTTGATTTACATGTGAATGATTTACATAATGAGGAAGATTATTTATGGCTACGTGCACTCATTTGGCCAGAACATAAAGAAAGGCTTGAAATGTTTGACCAAGCAGCGACGCTTGTAAAAGAAAAATCAGTGCAATTAATTGAAGGGGACGGTGTAGCGCTTCTTCCGGCCATTGTAAATCAAATAAGGGAAGATGCTGTTATTTGTATTTTCCATACACATGTGGCAAACCAAATACCTGAAAATGTAAAACATACGCTAGAAAAACAAATGAAAGAAATTGGTGCAAAACGTGATGTATTCCACCTATATAACAACATGTGGGATCGTGATCTTCATATTGATTATTATATTAACGGAAACGAATATCGTGAAACTGTTGGGGAAACGGAAGGGCATGGGAGATGGTTTAGTTGGAAGCTTGGGGATGAGTCGCTTTGTTAATGTAATTCTATAGGAAGGGGACCTTTTGTTTTAGAATTTAAATTATCTGATTAATATGATAATACTTTATGATAAGTTGTATATAAAGATAAGATAAAAAGGATGATAAGCATGCAAAAGAGACCAGACGCAAATGAATATAATCCGTATTATTCAACGTACATAAATTTAATACCAAATGGAGATATCATACGTATTCTAGAGCAACAAATGAAGGAAACAAATCTTTTATTGAAAGATATTTCTGATAGTGAGGGACATTTTCGATATGCTCCTAATAAACGGAGTATAAAAGAAGTAATCGGTCATATTGTGGATACTGAACGTATTATGGCATATCGATTGCTTTCCATAGCAAGAGGCGAGACAGCAGAACTTCCTGGATATAACGATGATATGTATGTTCTTAGAGCAGCTTTTGATAAGCAATCTATGCAAGATCTTCTTGAGAATTTAACAGTTGTTCGCCAATCTACTGTGCATTTGCTTAAAAGTTTAGATAAAGAAGCCTGGTTACAAAGGGGAATCGCGAACAATTCTGAAGTCACGGTTCTTGCATTAGCAAACATTATCGCTGGTCATGAGCTTCATCATCGTCAAATTATAAAAGAACGTTATTTGGGTTCTAATGCATATCCAGCATGTTAAAATAAAAAAATAGTAGTACCTGCAAAAGAAGGAAGAAATGCATACCAAGTGTATATAAACGATAGTATGTTGTCTAAAAAAGAGCTTGAGAAAGTTTTACTTTCGGTGGTGGAATAGTGCGTGGTATGTAGAGACTAAATGAAAAACGGTGAAAGTAATAACTGATTCGTTTTTTATACTCATAATATTATTATGTAAACAAATTTAACGGATGTACATTTGTTAAATGATTCAATATTTTTGATTTTTCTATGGCTGTATCAGTATGATGTTCTTAGGGGGGATCATATGTGTAAACACAAAAGGGTCATAGCGATTTCAGGAAGTATTAGGGAAGGGTCATCCAACACAAATGTATTAAAAACTTTAGCAGCATTTATTCCAGAAGGTATAGATTACACTATTTATAATGGGATAGGGGAACTACCTCATTTTAATCCGGATGTAGATCGAGTTGGAGCACCGATTGTTGTTGAAAAATTTCGAAAGACATTAAGTGAGGCACATGCACTTATTATTTGTACACCAGAGTACGCAAAAAGTATTCCAGGAGTTTTGAAGAATGCATTAGAATGGCTTGTTTCATCAGCGGAACTTTATAAAAAGCCAGTTGCTATTATAACAGCTTCACCGTCGATTGCTAGAGGGGATAAAGCTCATGAATCATTATTACTTACGCTAGGTATGCTAGATACAATTGTCGTTCAAAATGGTTCGCTATTAATCCCATCAGTGCGCACTAAATTTAGTGATGATGCAAAGGTAACAGATGAGGATACAAAGGAAGCTCTTATCTCTTTAGTTCAAAGTGTAGTAGACGAGATAAAGAAATAATGATTTAGTTCGTATTAAAGTGAAAATGGACTTTTATAATAATAAAAGATAAAAGCAATGCTACGGTTAGTTCAAATGTAGCACTGCTTTTTTATATAGTTAAATATATGTACTCAAAATCTCCCCAGGCAATCCATCAATCTCGCAAACTTTTTCAGATGTAAAACCGAAGTTTAATAATATTTTACGAGAGGGGATATTATTCGGATCAATAATTGCTTTTAATACGTTTACTTCTGTTTGCTTCGCTATATGCATTAATTCCTTTGCAATCGCACTACCATATCTCTTTCCCCAGTATCCTGGCAAAATCATATAACCAATTTCAGCCTCTTTTTCATTTTCCTCACTGAGTGTAACGTGTCCAAGGCCGATATATTCATTTGTAATAGAGTCATACACTTTATAGGAGCCAAATAGCCGATGCTTTTCGTTGCGCTTTAACAATTTTTCAAAGTCATTTTGTGCCTCATCTAACGGAATGGCACGCTCGGTAATTTGCGCCATCACTTCTTCATTTGATACGAGTTGGAAATATTGATTGAAATCTGTTGCTCCATATTTAGTAAAATATAGCTTTTGCATAATATTCCTCCAAACCAATTTTTATTTGTTCTTCAGAAAAGAAAAAGTAAGCTAAATCGTAATTTCAATTTGATTACCTTCCGGATCGCCTATCACACTTTCGTAATATCCATCTCCAGTGAAACGAGGTCCACTTAATAAAGGGTAACCATCATCTTGTAATGTTGTAGTAAATGTATTTACACGTTCTTCACTACCGACAGAAAAAGCCATATGTGCATAGCCAGTTATATGAAGGTTAGGCTGGTTTTCTATACCTTTTTTACGCATTAGTTCGATCCTTGCTCCAGATTCGAACGTAATAAAATAAGATTCAAATTGTTTCGCTTCATTATGATATAAAGAGTTTGATTTACCGTTAAAGTATTTTATATAAAAATCACGCATTAATTCTAAATCATTTACCCAAATTGCGATATGTTCAATTTTCATAGGTTCCACCAATCCTATCTGTACTAATTAGGCTTTCACTGTATAAAAACTGTATTTATATTACAAGGAATTTGATTTGGCAAAAAAGATAATTTTTAATTTTTAGTTGTGTCCGTACATACAATGTGTAATTAAGTGAATGACTTACATAGGAATTACAGAAAAGGGTGAATGAGGCTTATGAGTCAATTTGAGCAAATGATGTACGTTGGTGTCATTATGTCTATTGTACTTTCCGTAATGATATTGGGGTCTGTATATTATAATCCTCGTCTATCATTAAATGATTATCCGAAAGATATTCAAAAGGTAGTTCTTCCGAAATCAATTCATGAAAAAAAGCAAACGATTTACTTTAATATTGCATACAATATAATTCTTTTCGGTACTCCTTTCGTTTCTACATATATACTACATCAACAAGAAAAATTATTGTATATTGAAGCTTATTTACATACTTTAGGCATTTTAATGATCTTCAATTTAGTAGATTTAATTATAATTGATTGGCTTATTTTTTGCTGGATTACTCCGAGGTTTGTTGTTATTCCTTGTACGGATGGGATGAAGGGATATAAAGATTACATGTTCCATTTAAGAGGGGCTATAGTCGGTACTTCATTTTTAGCAATTGTAAGTTTATTTCTGGCAGGAATTGCAACGACTATTTAGTAAAAAGAAAAAGGATTAGAAACGTTTATATAAGATAAAGAGATTGATAATTTATAGAATTAAAAATGAGAATTTGATACTATTGGAGTAAAGGGTTTTAATAACGGTATATTAGGCGGTATAAATATATCGTTGCAAATGTTTTGATATTCCGTGAAATTACCTAATTTTATGGGAGCATTTCATAAAACCCAAAAAAAGCAATGGAGGCTAATATGAAAAAAATAATTGGCGCAGCAACAGCAACAGTTTTTGGATTGGGGGCTTTTACTACATCTGCTATCGCAGAAACGATCGTAACAGCGGATGTACTCAACGTACGTGAAAAGCCAACTACGGAATCAAAAGTTATCGAAAAAGTAAAAGAAGGACAAAAGTTAAAAGTAATAAATACCGAAGAAGGATGGTCAAAAATTGATTTAAATGGTAAAGAATTGTTTGTAAGTTCGGAGTTTACAAAAGATATTTATCATGTAACAGCAAACTTGTTAAATGTACGCTCTGAAGCAAACACAGAATCAGAAATTCTTGGTAGACTGAAAAAAGATGATGTAATTGAATCAACGCATCAAGCAAAAGACGGATGGCTACAATTTGAGTATAAAGGAAAAACAGCTTATGCAAATGTTTCTTTCCTATCAAGTACAGCACCAAGTGAAAAGAAAGCTGGAGAGAAAACGAAGCAAGTAGCGAAAGTACAAAAAGCGGTAAAAGCTAAGGAAGAAGCCCAAACGCAGAAAGTAGCAAAAATACAGGAAATAGCAAAAACGAAAGAAACAACAAAAGTGCTGGAAGAAGTAAAAGTACAAGAAATAGCAAAAGGTAAGGAAGAAAAGAAAGTGCAAGAAATAGCGAAGCCTAAAGAAGAAACAAAAGTGCAAGAAATAGCGAAGCCTAAAGAAGAAACAAAAGTACAAGAAATAGCGAAGCCTAAAGAAGAAACAAAAGTACAAGAAATAGCGAAGCCTAAAGAAGAAGCAAAAGTAAAAGAGGTAGAAAAAGTTAAAGAAGAAGCGAAAGCACAAGAAATAGCAAGGGCTAAGGAAGAAGCGAAAGTACAAGAAATAGCAAGGGCTAAGGAAGAAGCGAAAGTACAAGAAATAGCAAGGGCTAAGGAAGAAGCGAAAGCGCAAGAAATAGCAAGGGCTAAAGAAGAAGCAAAAGCACAAGAAATAGCAAAGGCTAAGGAAGAAGCAAAAGCGCAAGAAATAGCAAAGGCTAAGGAAGAAGCAAAAGTAAAAGAGGTAGAAAAAGTTAAGGAAGAAGCGAAAGCACAAGAAATAGCAAAGGCTAAAGAAGTATCTAAAAATAACACACAGTCTGCTAAACGTGAATTAACGGTAGTAGCGACAGCATATACTGCTGATCCAAGTGAAAATGGTACATATGGTGGACGCGTTTTAACTGCGATGGGGCATGATTTAACGATTAATCCGAATATGAGAATTATTGCAGTTGATCCGAAAGTAATTCCTTTAGGATCTAAAGTATGGGTAGAAGGTTATGGAGAAGCTATCGCTGGAGATACCGGAAGTGCAATTAAAGGTAATCGCATTGATGTTTTAATGGGGTCAAAAAGTAAAGCTATGAATTGGGGAAGACAAACCGTTAAAGTGAAAATTCTATAATATATATAGTTATCTAGATAGAAGTCAGTTCTCTTTATTGAGGCTGGCTTTTATTTTTTGAGTTAGTGTGATTCATTGAGAAATTGACAAGAACAGTATGATGGCAACGAAGGGTTAATATAGATGGTTCAGGGGGTAAATTGTGCTTTAAAATACATAACGGAATAGTTTGTGATGAAATATATATTTGGTATCACGAAGATGCGGAAATGGAAGAAATAGAGAGAAATTTAAAAGGATTTATTATAGAAACTATGCAGGAAGACGATGCTTTTTAGTGTTAATTAATATAATATGGTGGATCACATTTATATAAAGCGAGGATGGAATATGACAACGGAATTATATGGCGCATATTGCAATGAAAAGAAAGGGTATAGAGTAATTGAAGGGAAAGATTTGTATAATCATTATTTCGGCGATCAAGATTGTCATTTACCAGTATGTAAGTTATGTGGTGAGAAGATGCACCAAATCATTTGTTTTGATTTGAATGATGAGCGGCTTGCTGAACTTAAAAGTGGAGAACTAAATATTTTACCATTAGTTTCATGCTTGAATTGTGCAATGGTGTGAGAGCCACAATATTTCCAATTAAGTAATGGAGGTAAAACAGTTCAAATTATACGGCAAGAAAATACAGAAGAATGGGTAATGGAAGAGGAAGATAAGCTTCCAGTTTCATTACCAAAAACAACTGTAAAGCTTATAAATATGAAAAATGAAGATATACCTACTGATGAGGATAGTTACTGGGAAGCTTTTGACTTGTTCGGTTCAGAATATGTTTGTAGATTATTAGGGGCACCATTATATGAAGATCTTCCAGAGGATTTTGCATGTCCAACTTGCTCTAAAGAAATGAAGTATGTTGCTACAATTACACAAGATATTAAGGAACGGAAACTTATTTCAGTAGTTGATTTCCAGTTCGGGGAAATGAATATATATTTTTATTTATGTAAAGATTGTTCAATTATAAAAACCGAAATATAAAGTACATAACGAAAATAAGACTGACATATTCTGTCGGTCTTATTTTCGTATCGCAACATCATTAAGAATCGTATGAAATATATCTTTTTGCGTAAAAGCATCTGTAAAAACAGTCTCCCTATTCACTACAATTGTATCGTGAGGATTGTACCATTTTCGTAATAAATCCTCTCCAAACTCAATTCGTTTTTCTCTTGTATTATGGCGTCTAATCGTTTCCTCTAATGATAAATCGAAGTAGTATGTATACGCGTTTCCATCAAAGTGGTGTATTAATTCTTTCAGCATATTACCGTATCTACGACTGTTTAAAATACCTTCTAAAATAACAAATTCACATTTTCCTTTTCCATACTTTGTAATTTCAAATAGTAAATCATGAGATAAGTTACCCATTGTGTCGTGTACTTTTAGCATATCTCTACGCACGACATCTTGTGAGACTAATAGTGTACCTTGCCCGAAATGTTCTTGCAGTTCCTTTGCGATTGTTGTTTTGCCACTTGCGGAGTTTCCCCGAAGGATAATTAAAGTTGATTTTTGTATAGGATTAGACATCATATATTTCCCCCAACATCTTTGATTGTATAGAAAATTTTAACAAATAAAGTGAGGAAAGTGTATAATCAATATGATAGAAATAAAAAAGGTGAGAGCTAGATGGAAGATACATTAAATAAAGTGCAGCCGATGTGGAATTGAATTTGGTTTCGGTATTTAGGGGCATTTTTAATTGTACAATTCATTTTTATTATTTGTGATGTTACTGAATGGAAACCAAACTTTAGACTGGGCGGAGAGTTTTTTAATAGAGTTTTACATTCTCAATTTTTCACGGAATGGTTCACACCATATAAAATCTCGCAATTGAATGTATTTACAATATTTTTTGCGATAACATTACTACCATATGCACTAGTAGGTGCAAGTAAAGATGTAATAGTAAAGAAAAATATACAGGAACAATAGAGGTGTCACATGCTTTTTCAAAAAGGAGATTTATTGGTTAGGTACGTAATAGAAGATGACGCACCTATCATGTCTAAATGGTTAACAGACCCAGAAGTCTTGCAGTATTACGAAGGACGCGATAATCCGCAATCTGTAGAAATGGTGCTTACTCATTTTATATATAATCCAAACAGCCATGAAAAAAGATGTTTAATAGAATTTGATGAAGTGCCGATCGGATACATTCAAATGTACCAAGTTGATTCTGAATGGAAAGCGTTATATGGATATGAAGAATCGCAAAATGTATGGGGGATGGATCAATTTATCGGAGAACCGACCTTTTGGGGAAAGGGAATCGGAACAAAACTCGTTCAAGCAGCGATTACATATATTGTAGAGAACGTGGGGGCGGAAGCAATCGCAATGGATCCAAAAGTAAATAATGAACGTGCGATAAAGTGTTATGAAAAATGCGGATTTAAAAAAGTGAAGATTTTAAAGAAACATGAACTGCATGAGGGGAAATTGGAAGATTGTTGGATGATGGAATATAAACAACTATAGTGAATATCCAATGGCCTATAAAAACAAAGGGGATGAGCGAAATGAAAAAAGCATTAATAGTAATTGATGTACAAGCAGGTATGTATACAGCAGGAATACCAGTACATAATGGGGAAAAGTTTTTAGAAACATTGCAAGAACTCATTGAGGAATGTCGCTCCAATGATATTCCGGTTATGTATGTCCAACATAACGGGCCAAAAGATCACCCGTTAGAAAAAGGGACAGATGGCTGGGAGGTGCATGCGGCAATTGCACCAAAAGAGGGTGATAGTATCGTTGAAAAGACGACGCCAGATTCATTCCATAAAACAAACTTAAACGAAGTGTTACAAGAAAAAGGAATTGAACATGTTATTATTTCAGGCATGCAAACAGAGTACTGTGTGGATACGACAACGCGCAGAGCATGTAGTGAAGGGTATAAAGTAACGTTAGTAAGTGATGCACATAGTACATTTGATACAGATGTGTTACGTGCTGAAGATATTGTGAAACATCATAACGTAGTGTTTGGAGCGTTTGCTGATGTTGTGACGTTAAAAGATTTGAAAGTGGCTGCCTCTAAATAAGAGGCAGTTTTTTATTTGAAGATAACATATCAAATATTGTTGGTAAGTCTATATAATTTCATGTACCGAAATGATAGTACAGAAAAAGGAGCCCGCATGATTAAAAAGGGAGCTCCTTCATCAAAATGTTACTTCTTCTTATCTTTATCCAATACATTCTGTTCTTCAGCAAACTCCGTACCATATGCAAATCGACGATTAATATGAATATTATCGTTGTGATGTCTTGTGTGTGAGTTAGAGAAGCGATGTACAATTACTTCTGATAATGTGAAGACAATCGCTGAAAGGATACTTCCCCATGCAATTTGCATGTAGTTGTCTAATAAAATATTACCGAAAATCCAAACGCTTAAATACGCTAATAAGAAATCTGTCATAATGGCACCAGTATTGCCAATGCGATTTAAAATAATTTTATCAACGAACATATAAGATACGATTGTCACAAAAAGACTGAATGAAATAATTTGGACGAACGTTGCAGGGAAAAATAAAGCTAGTCCGATACTAAATGCGATAATGCACGATATGAATTTGATAAGTACTACAGTAAAACCATTCAATAGTTACACCTCCGATTTATACATAGTTTTGCAATAAATTCAGGAGTTCATACATTGTAACTAATATATTTAAATAAAACTTTTTCATGTTCGAATTTATGTCTAAATATTAAAAAAACAACAAAAAAATGTTATAGTAAAATGAGAGTATATGACATTTTTAGGTAAGGGGTGAATCCAAATGTGGATTACTTCAGAAGTAGAAATTCCAGATGAGTTAATCGATCATCTTGAACAAGGAAAGTTAGTATTGTTTGTTGGAGCGGGAGTTTCTATGAAAGGGAAATCAAACTTACCGAATTTTGATGATTTAGTTGATGAAATTGCAAAAACTTTATATGTCGAAAAGCGTGAAATAACAGAACCTCATGATTATTATCTTGGTAAAATTGCGAAAACAAAAGATGTACATCAAGTTGCAAAAGATCTAGTTCATATAGAAACGTCAAAACCAAATCCGCTTCATTTTGCAATTCCGAGGTTGTTTCCTTTAGATACAGAAGTTCGCATTGTAACGACGAATTTTGATCGACATTTTACAACTGCGATGAACGAAATGAATAGAGAATTAAACGTTTATTATGCACCTGCTTTACCTACAGGTAGAGCGTTTAAAGGGCTCGCTTACATACATGGAAATATAGAACAAGAAAAGGAAGCATTAATTTTAACAGATGGTGATTTTGGAAGGGCTTACTTAACGGAAGGATGGGCGAGAAGATTTTTAGTTGATTTATTCTCCAATTACACCGTTTTATTCGTTGGGTATAGCCATAATGACCCAGTAATGAAATATTTAGCAACTGGTTTACCACCAAGTACAAGGCGCTATGCATTTGTCGCACAAGGAGAAAATACGTATCACTGGGAACATTTAGGGATAAGGCCGATTGTGTATCCGAATAAATCAAATAATCATCAGTCCCTCGTCAAAGCGGTAAAACGCTGGGCGGAATTAATGGGGGATAATTATATTACAAAAAGAATGCGTATTCGTGACATTGTAACAGTGCCACCATCAGTAGAGCAGGAACAATTATCCTACATAAAACAGTCCATTAAAAAAATTGAAACTGTTCGATATTTTGTTGAATTTGCCCGAGATTATGAATGGGTGGAATGGCTTGAAGCAGAGGGGAAATTACGAAATTTATTTTTGCTTACGTCAACCTATGATGAAGTAGATGAATTGCTTGCAGAATGGTTGGTGGAACAATTTCTTTTTAGTCATCAGAAAGAATTATTTCAATTGATTTTTAAAAATCATTCTAAAATATCCCCGTTATTATGGAGAACAATTTGCAGCTATTTAAACGAAACGAAGATCAAGATGGACCCGTTGTTGTTTGCAAGATGGACACTCCTTTTATTAGAAACAGCTGAAAAAGATAGTAAATCTATAGAAAAAATCTCTTACTTACTGCAAAAGTGTTCTTTTCCTGAGCATAAAGAAATTGCTTTATTGTTACTAACGTTTATTTTGGATGGAAAACTTAAGTTGAAGCGTGAAAGAAAGTTAGGAAATGATACACAAGAATCCATTGAACTTGAGGAATCGAGTCGGTTACCGGTGTCTACATTTTCTCATGTGGAGCAAATTTGGAATGAGAAGATGAGACCGCATATTTCTTATTACGCAGTTCCCATTTTGATGATGGGATTAGAGAAGATGCGAATGTTGTCATTAAGACAAACGGCACTGAAAAAAAGAAATAAGGAAAATGTAGAGAAAGAGTTTCATCAAAATGACCTTGCGTTTTTAATTCAAATTGTAAAAGAGTGTCTAATCTATTTATGTGAAAACAATGAGAAAAAAGCGAATTATTATATTACAGAAATGATAGAAGCAAATAGTTTGCTTCAAAAGCGAATTGCAATTGATGCGATGAATAAAAATTTATTTGTTAGCGTAGATGATAAAATGAAATGGTTGTTACAGGGAGGGCTTCTTTTAGATGTCACATATAAACATGAGGTGTTTCAACTTTTAAAAAATCATTACGTACATTCTTTAGAAAAAACAAAGGAAGAAGTCATTCAAACTGTAATGAAGCACCTTGCAGAGGAGAGGGCATTTGATGTTTGTTTAGTTTTAGATTTATTATTCACTTGTGATTCAAATAGTCCATCAACAGCACAAGGATACGAGCTAATGAAACAGAAACATCCGCATTTTCATTCTGATCGATACAGTGTACCTAAAAAAAAGGCTATCGAACAAAGTATTACTTGTAATGTAACTGCCGATGGATTACTGCAGCTGAAAGACGATGAAATCATGAACCAAATTCGGCAATTTTCGAATGACGGTGTTTTTGAACAACGTCATTTTTTAGAGATGTTATCAAAGGCATGTAAATTGAATACAGAGTGGAGTATTTCATTTGCGTACCAATTAGTAGGCATGCATGAAATAAGTAACGAAGTGTGGTTTGTTTGTATTAGAGAGTGGCGAAATAACCGGAGACTGACAAATGGGCAAATCCAAAAAATTATTCCGCTGTTACAGAAATTTGTTAGAAACACTGCGTTTCATTGGTTAATTAGTAGTTTTCTATATGAGATTAGTAATCGATTAGAAGAGTTAGAGGAGAATAGTATACGGTTTGTAAAACGTTTTGCTTTTTCGGTATTTCCTCAAGTTATGAAAAGCGATACAGATTTTAAGATTGGAAAACAAGACTTTTATAATGAGTCGATTCAGCATCCTGTTGGCAAAATGACAGCTGTATTATTAAAACTGTTATCATATGATCATTTATACGATCGCAATGTGTATGAATATTTATTTTTATTTGAAGAACAAGTAAGAATAAGTTCTGAACGGACAAACTTTATGTTTGCGCGTTTAATAGCAGATATTACATTTTTATATCATATTGAGAAACAATGGTGCCGAAAATATTTGTTACCTTACTTAGAATTAAAGAAAGAAAATGAGATTACGAAATATGCTTGGGCAGGTCTATGTTATACGCAAATAAATTTACCTTTATTTACTGAAATGAAGAGGTTTATTAAGTATGCAGTAGAGCATTTAGAAGTTTTACACCCGCATACGAGGGAAGCTTTCTTGAAGTGGCTTAGTTTTGTATTTATAAAATGTGTGTTGTATTGGGAACAAAAAACAGATTGGCTATATCCGTTGCTTATACGAGAAAATGAAGAGAATAAAATTAAATTTATGCAACATTTATGCTATTACGTTAAAACATTAAGTGTAAAAGAACAACAAAAATTTTGGACAGCTTGGCTCAGTATATTTTTACGAGAACGACCAAAAATGGGTGAGATAACAACGAGAGAATATGTAATGATTTTACGTATTATTTTATACATGGATGAGATTTTAGAAAAAGGATTACGTATTATGTCGCGTACATTTATAGATGTAAATGGAGAATGTGCAGGAGAGGAAATGAAACAGTTATTTATTGAAATGCTTGAAAAGAAAGAGAGTATGAAAGCGTATAAAGAAATGTATGCAAATGTGTTTTTCACTTTACTGCAAACACGTCAGGAAGCTGATTTTCTTGAAAATGAAATCATACAAATAAAAAAACGATTAGCCCAGTTTGGAATAGAAAAACACGTATTAAACTTAATAGAAAATGAGATGATTCGCATCGGAATTGTAATGGGGAATTTACAAGAAGAAATATAGGACGAAAGTGGAATTTTAAAAAATATATAAAAAACATATTGACAGTGTTTTGAAAAGCGTTCTATAATACGAATCATACTTATTCAATTTCAAAAACATTTGAATAAACAAAGTGCAATGAAGAGATCACAGTAGTGGTTAGTCTTACTGTAACAGAGAGCTGGTGGTTGGTGTGAACCAGTACAGGGATAATCATGAATTACAGTCTTGGAGCATCTTTTTCGTAGTAAAGATAGGATTGTCTTTATGAAGAAAGAGCGGTCAATTGATCGTTAACAGTGAAGAGAGGTAGACGGAAAGTTAGTCTACAACTAGGGTGGTACCGCGATAAATATCGTCCCTACTGATTTATTCAGTAGGGACTTTTTGTATTTTAGTGGTCCAACTTGAAAATAAAATAGTCATGCATTGAAAGGAAAAGCAGTAGTTGTTGTTTCCCTGTAACAGAGAGCTGGTGGTTGGTGCGAACCAGTACAAAAACAAGAGCGAATTACAGTCCTGGAGCATCTTTTTCGTAGTAAAGATAGTATTGTCTTTATGAAGGGAAAGACGGTCACATTGATCGTTAACAAGGAAGAGAGGTAGACGAAAGAAGTCTACAACTAGGGTGGTACCGCGATAAATATCGTCCCTACTGATTGGATCAGTAGGGCTTTTTTGTACAAAAAAAGTGGTTTTCAGCTAGTAGATAGTGTCTTTGTGGTAATTATTAGTTTAAGATAAGAAGAGGTATCGATTCCACTTTAAATTTGTATAATTAACCAGTTCAGAAAATAGAGAATTTTTCATTCTCTTACTATACTTTTAAAACATTAGAGGAGGATTTTCAAATGGCAAATCATGAATTAGATCAATTACGTAAACAGGTAGATGAAATTAACTTACAACTATTACACCTTTTAAACAAACGTGGTGAAATCGTTCAAAAAATCGGGGAGCAAAAGCAAGTACAAGGTACGAAACGCTTTGATCCAGTACGTGAGCGTGAAGTACTTGATATGATCGCAGAGCATAACGAAGGACCATTCGAAACGTCAACAGTTCAACATATTTTCAAAACAATCTTCAAAGCTAGCTTGGAATTACAAGAAGATGATAACCGTAAGGCGTTATTAGTATCACGTAAAAAGAAACAAGAAAATACAATCGTTAATGTAAAAGGTGAATTGATTGGGGACGGAACACAAACGTTCATCATGGGGCCTTGTGCAGTAGAAAGCTTAGAGCAAGTTCGCCAAGTAGGGCAAGCTATGAAAGACCAAGGCTTAAAATTAATGCGCGGTGGTGCTTTCAAACCGAGAACATCTCCATATGATTTCCAAGGTTTAGGAGTAGAAGGGTTACAAATTTTACGCCAAGTAGCAGATGAGTTCGACTTAGCGATTATTAGTGAAATTTTAAATCCGAACGATGTTGAAATGGCATTAGAATACGTAGATGTAATTCAAGTTGGCGCACGTAACATGCAAAACTTCGATTTACTACGAGCTGTAGGTAAAGTTAATAAGCCAGTATTACTAAAACGTGGATTAGCAGCAACAATTGATGAGTTCATTAATGCAGCAGAATACATTATCGCGCAAGGTAATGACCAAATTATTCTTTGTGAGCGCGGTATCCGCACATACGAAAGAGCAACACGTAACACATTAGACATTTCTGCAGTACCGATTTTAAAGAAAGAAACACATTTACCAGTTATCGTTGACGTAACACATTCAACTGGACGTAGAGATTTATTATTACCAACAGCGAAAGCGGCACTTGCTATTGGAGCTGATGCAGTAATGGCTGAAGTTCATCCAGATCCAGCAGTTGCATTATCAGATTCTGCACAACAAATGGACATTCCAGAATTCCATAGATTCATGGATGAGTTAAAAGGTTTCAAAAATAAATTATCTTAATTCCATATCATATATGCGCTGAAGAGGAAACAGTAGTGCTTATCTCACTGTTAAAGAGAGCTGATGGTCGGTGTGAATCAGTACAAAGATAAGCATGAATTACAGCCTTGGAGCATCTTTCCCGACAACTTTTGGAGGGGAGGACGGTCAAACGATCGTTAAAGAAGAAGAGAGGTAGACGATAGTTGTCTACAACTAGGGTGGTACCGCGATAAACATCGTCCCTACTGAGCGCTCAGTAGGGACTTTTTTGTACAAAAAAATAGTAAAGGGGCAAGAGAAATGAGATACATTACAGCTGGAGAATCACATGGTCCGCAGTTAACAGTTATTTTAGAAGGTGTACCGGCAGGTTTAACATTAACAGCGGAACATATTAATAAGGAATTATTAAGAAGACAAAAAGGACATGGGCGCGGAAGACGCATGCAAATTGAAACAGATACAGTTGAAATTGTAAGTGGTGTTCGTCACGGGATGACACTTGGCTCACCGATTACGTTAATCGTAAAAAATGATGATTTCAAACATTGGACGAAAATAATGGGTGCAGACCCGATTTCAGAGCAAGAAAGTAAAGAAATGAAACGCACAATTACAAAACCACGTCCAGGACATGCAGATTTAAACGGAGCTATTAAATACGGTCATCGTGATATAAGAAACGTATTAGAGCGCTCATCTGCAAGAGAAACGACAGTTCGTGTAGCTGCTGGAGCAGTTGCGAAACAAATTTTGAAAGAGTTAGGTGTGGAAATTGCAGGGCATGTGCTTGGAATTGGTGGGGTGCAAGCGAAGCATATTTCCAACTTATCAATTGAAGAGATTCAAACGATAACTGAAAATTCACCTGTTCGATGTTTAGATAAAGAAGTAGAACAAGAGATGATGGATGCGATCGATAATGCAAAAAGTAGTGGAGATTCAATCGGTGGTATTGTCGAAGTCATTGCAGAAGGTATGCCAATTGGTGTTGGTAGTTACGTTCATTACGATCGTAAATTAGATGCAAAACTCGCTGGTGCTATTATGAGTATTAATGCATTTAAAGGTGCTGAAATTGGTGTTGGTTTTGAAGCGGCAAGACAGCCAGGAAGTAAAGTGCACGATGAAATCCTTTGGGATGAAGAAAAAGGATACACGAGAAAAACGAATAATGCCGGCGGTTTAGAAGGTGGTATGACAACGGGAATGCCGATTGTTGTAAGAGGTGTTATGAAGCCGATTCCTACATTATACAAACCGTTAGCAAGCGTTGATATTGATACGAAAGAAGCATTCCAAGCGAGTATTGAAAGATCTGATAGTTGCGCAGTACCAGCAGCAGGTGTAGTAGCTGAATCTGTTGTGGCATGGGAACTTGCAGATGCACTAGTCGAACAATTCGGAAAAGATCGTATGGAATTATTAAAGCAAAACATTACAGAACATAACAAATACGCAAAAGAATTTTAAAAAAGGTGGGTTTAACATGCAAGTAAAAGATCAACTATCATCATTACAACCATATAAACCAGGTAAATCACCAGAACAAATGAAAGAAGTGTACGGAGATCATTTGTTTGTGAAATTAGCATCAAATGAAAATCCATTCGGTTGTTCGCCACGAGTGTTAGAAGAGTTGCAAAAATCGTGGTTAGAACATGCTTTATATCCTGACGGAGGTGCTACAACGCTCCGTCAAACAATTGCAGAGAAATTACAAGTTCAAATGGAACAAATACTTTGCGGTAGTGGTTTAGATGAGGTCATTCAAATAATAAGTCGCGCCGTACTTCGAGCTGGAGATAACATCGTAACGGCAGGTGCAACATTCCCACAGTACCGTCATCATGCAATTATTGAAGGTTGTGAAGTGAAAGAAGTTGCTTTAAATAACGGTGTATACGACTTAGATGAAATTTCGTCAGCAGTTGATAACAATACGAAAATCATTTGGCTTTGTAATCCGAACAACCCTACAGGCACATATGTGAATGAGCAAAAATTGACTCAGTTCATTGAAAGCATTAGTGAAAATACGTTAATTGTCATTGATGAAGCGTACTATGAATACGTAACAGCAAAAGATTTCCCTGAGACATTACCGCTTCTAGAAAAACATAACAACATTCTTGTACTTAGAACGTTTTCTAAAGCGTACGGATTAGCATCTTTCCGCGTTGGTTATGCGATTGGACAGGAAGAGTTAATCGAGAAATTAAATGTCGTACGTTTGCCATTTAACGTATCTTCATTAGCGCAAAAAGCAGCAACGATTGCTTTTAACGATGAAGCGTTTATTGAAGAAATTGTACGTGTTAATACAGAGGGAATACAACAATACGAAAGTTTTTGTAAGGAAAACGAAATTCCATTTTATCCGTCACAAACAAACTTCATCTTCTTACCGGTAGAGAATGGTGGAGAGATTTATGAAGCTTGTGCATACGCAGGGTTTATTATTCGTCCGTTCCCGAATGGTGTCCGTATTACAGTCGGCACAAGGGAGCAAAATGAAGGAGTGATTTCAGTGTTAAAACAACACTTTGAAAATAAGAAAAATAAGTCTCGAGATGAGGCAAATGTGTAAAAAGGTAGTATTAATTGGAACAGGCTTAATAGGAGGTTCTCTCGCATTAGCAATTAAGAAAGAGCACGATGTAACGATAACAGGTTATGACATATTTCAAGAGCAAGTAGAGCGTGCGAAAGAATTACACGTAGTAGATGAAGTAGCAGTAGATTTACAGCGTGCATGTGAAGAGGCACATTTAATTGTTTTTGCTTCTCCAGTTGAAGAAACGAAGAAGTTATTACACAAATTAGCGTCATTTCGTTTACGAGAAGATGTGATAGTGACCGATGTTGGTAGTACAAAAGGAACAATTATGAACGAAGCGGAAGCTTTATTTTCAAAGGAAATTTCTTTCATTGGTGGACATCCGATGGCAGGTTCTCATAAAACTGGGGTTGAAAGTGCAAAAGCACATTTATTTGAAAATGCATTTTACATTTTAACACCGATGAACCATGTGCCAAATGAACAAGTGGAAGAACTAAAAGGTTGGTTAAAGGGAACGGGGTCTCATTTTCTCGTTTTAAATACAGAAGAGCATGATTATGTAACAGGGATCGTTAGTCATTTTCCGCATCTTATCGCAGCAGGGTTAGTCAAGCAAGTGGAGAAACATGCAGGAGATAATCCGCTCATTCATCAACTAGCTGCTGGCGGATTTAAAGACATTACACGCATTGCATCTAGTAGCCCGAAAATGTGGAGTGATATTGTAAAGCAAAATCGTGAGCATTTAATGGTATTATTAAAAGAGTGGATCTCTGAAATGGAAGAATTATATGATACTGTTTCTACTGGAGATGCAGGCGAGATTCAAAACTATTTTGCAGATGCGAAAGAATACCGTGATTCTTTACCAGTACGAAAAAGAGGGGCAATTCCTGCCTATCACGACTTATACGTCGATGTTTTAGATAAAGTAGGGGCATTGGCTCATATTACGAGTATTTTGGCGCGTGAAGAAATTAGTATTACGAACTTGCAAATATTAGAAGCGCGAGAAGGATTGCTTGGCGTATTACGCATTAGCTTCCAAAGAGAAGAAGATCGTATGAAAGCGAAACTAGCGCTTGGAGAAGAAGAATACCAAACTTATGAAACAATTTAAATGAGAAGGTGAAAACGTGAAAGAAAGAACGATACAACCTATAAATAGCGGATTGAACGGTAACATTACAATTCCAGGTGATAAGTCCATTTCACATCGTGCTGTTATGTTCGGCGCAATTGCAGAAGGAAAAACGACAATTAAAGGCTTCTTGCCCGGTGCAGACTGTTTAAGTACGATTTCGTGCTTTAAGGAAATGGGAGTAGAAATCACGCAAAATGGTGATGAAGTAACTGTAGTCGGAAAAGGAATTGAAGGCTTACAAGAACCGAAAGCTGTATTAGATGTTGGTAATTCTGGTACAACGATACGATTAATGTCAGGAATATTAGCAAATACACCATTTTTCTCTTGCGTACAAGGTGATGCGTCTATCGCAAAAAGACCGATGAAACGTGTTACAAATCCATTAAAACAAATGGGCGCAAAAATTGATGGCCGAGAAGAAGGAACGTTTACGCCGCTCACAATACGTGGCGGAGATTTAAAAGCAATTGAGTATATTTCTCCTGTTGCAAGTGCACAAGTAAAGTCAGCTATTTTACTTGCAGGTCTTCGGGCAGAAGGTGTAACAGCTGTTACAGAACCACATATTTCGCGTGATCACACGGAAAGAATGCTTGAAGCATTCGGTGTTAACGTAACTCGTGAGGGAAAAACAGTGAAACTTGCAGGTGGACAGAAGTTAACAGCGACAGACGTTCAAGTACCAGGTGACGTATCATCAGCAGCATTTTTCTTAGTAGCGGGAGCAATTATTCCAAATAGTAAACTAGTATTACAAAATGTAGGAATGAATCCAACTCGTACAGGTATTATTGATGTTTTAGAGACAATGGGTGCTACATTTACTGTAGAGCCGATTAACGAAGGGGCATCAGAACCAGCTGCAAACATTACGATTGAAACATCTTCATTAAAAGGAATTGAAATTGGTGGGGATATTATTCCAAGACTAATCGATGAAATTCCAGTTATCGCTTTAGCGGCAACTCAAGCAGAAGGTATTACAGTTATTAAAGATGCACACGAGTTAAAAGTAAAAGAAACGAACCGTATTGATACAGTCGTTGCGGAGTTAACGAAACTAGGAGCTCGCATAGAAGCAACTGATGATGGCATGATTATATACGGAAAATCAGCTCTAAAAGGCAGTACAGTAAATAGTTACGGTGATCACCGCATCGGAATGATGCTTGCGATTGCTGGCTGTCTAGCAGAGGGAAAAACAACAATTGAAGATGCAGAAGCAGTAGGCGTATCATACCCTACATTCTTTGAAGAACTTCAAAAGTTAGCAAAATAAGGTGATGAGAAGCAGATACATTATGTATCTGCTTTTTTATGTTAGGTTGTTGTAAAATCGATATTTTTTGTTGAAACGCCTGTGTAATTTCACTTACCGAACTAAAATAGTAAGAATTATGATACAATTCAATCAGGGAATGGAGGAGAATTATATGAATGTCATACAATTACAAGAAGATAAATTTAGAGAAGCATTACGTTTATCAGAATACGCTTTTCAATATAAAGTAAATGAGGAACGATTGCAGCAGCAAATCACTCGAATGAAAGAAAGTCATGAAATATACGGCATTATGGAAGGGGAAGACTTAGCAGCAAAACTACATCTTATTCCATTTCATATATACATAGGAAAAGAAACATTTAAAATGGGCGGCGTTGCAGGGGTAGCGACGTATCCTGAGTATAGAAGAAGTGGGTATGTAAAAGAGCTACTTCAGCATTCTCTTCAAACGATGAAAAAAGATGGATATACAGTATCGATGTTACATCCATTTTCTGTTTCATTTTACCGTAAATACGGCTGGGAACTTTGTGCGAATCTTCTCGTATGTCATATGACTAAGAGCGATTTAGTTATGAAAAAACAAGTAAATGGCACCGTGAAACGTTTCAATAAAGAAAATCATCCAGAAGAAGTCGAGAAGCTATATGAAATCTTTGCAGAACGTTTTTCAGGTATGTTAGTTCGAGAGAAGAACTGGTGGTTACAAGTGGTTTATGATGATTTAGCATTAGCGATTTACTATGATGAAAATAAAACGGCAGCTGGTTACATGTTATATAAAATAGAAAACTATAAAATGACAGTAGAAGAATTTGTACCACTGCATAATGAAGCACGAAATGGTCTGTGGAACTTTATTTGCCAGCATGATTCTATGATTAAAGAACTTGAAATGACAGTAAGTGAAAACGAACCGTTGTTATATACATTTCAAGAGCCACGCGTGAAGACAGAAATAAAACCATATTTTATGGGAAGAATTGTAGATGTAGAGCAGTTCTTAAAACAATATGAGTTGAGCTGGAACAATGTACAGCAAGAAGTGATCTTACATATTACAGATTCATTTGCTCAGTGGAATAACATAACAGTGAGACTTGCAAATCATGAAATAACAATTATGAAAGAAGAAACAATAGATAAAGGATTAAAGCTGGACATTAATGCGCTATCTACAATAATGCTTGGCTACAAACGTCCGTTAGAGCTAAGGAAGCTTGAATTAATTAGTGGAAGCGAAGAGGAGATACGAACATTTGAAAATGTAGTCCCGGTGCGTGAAGCGTTTATTTATGATTTCTTTTAATTGTATATTTGATAGTGAACTGTACGAAATAAAGTTTTGGTACAGTTCACCCTTATTTTGTTGTTTCTTATCGTTAAGTCGATATATCTTGAAAATCGCTGATAAAATGTGAGTTGCGCTGATATATTCTGGAAATTGCTGATATAATGTCACTGACAGATATGGAATTAAAAAACATAACGGAACTGTGTAGCGCACTTGACTTTTAATCCATGTAATTTATAATTAAAAACGGAATGAATTTTCATTCCTGAAAATTGAGGTGAGAAAAATGGCTAAAAATAAACAAGAAGACATTTTTGAAGCAGCTATACAACTATTCGCAGAGCGTGGTTACGATGGTACGACAATTCCGATGATCGCTGAAAAAGCCAATGTCGGCGCTGGCACGATTTATCGCTATTTTGAAAATAAAGAGGCACTCGTTAACTCATTATTTTCAAAAAGTATGTTGCAACTATCTGAAATGATAAAAACAGATTTTCCTGTTGAAGCAAATATTCGTGAACAGTTTAGTCATACGTACAACCGTTTATTTGAATTTGCGAGAAACAATGTGGATGCTTTTCTTTTTACAAATTCTCACTGTGATAGTTATTTTCTTGATGAACAGAGTAAGAAAATATTTGACGATTTTATAGGCTTCTTTATGAATATTATAGAAGATGGAATCGCAAAAGGGTTTCTCCGTCCATTGCCTCCAGTTGCATTAATTATCATTGTATACCAACCGCTAGAAAAATTAACTAAAGTAATGGCGACGGGGCAATTAGAATACTCAAAAGAATTAGTAAAAGAATTGGAAGAAAGCTCTTGGAATGCTATTAGAATCATTTGATTCTATAGCTTTATAAGGATAGGAATGAACATTCATTCCGAAATGGATTTTAAAAATGAAATAGGGGATGATATATTTGTAGTACTAAGAGAATGAATATTCATTCCGTGAAAGGTAATTTAAAAGGGTTTTAAAAATAATTTAATAGAGTGATAGGAATGAACGTTCATTCCGTAATGATAGTTTTAAAAGGATAGGAATGAACGTTCATTCTGAACTTAACATGAAAAGCTAAAAACGGGAGATGATTCAAATGAGCAAGCTAAAAAGTTGGAGAAGTTTATCTTTTCTATTATGGATCGTTATTACTATTACGATGTTCGTAACGATGCCTAATATGGATAAACTAGTGAAGGAAAAAGGGAAAATTACAATCCCTAATACAGAACAAAGCAGTATTGCTGACAAGATGATCAAAGAAATGGATAAAGAAGGAGTTGAAAAATACGAAGTTATCGCCGTATTTAATAGTGGCAATAAAACAGCTTTAACTACTGAGCAAAAAGAGGAAATAACAAAAACAATCAACGCTTTGCAAAATGAAAAAGAGCAATTAGGAATTAAGGAAGTTGTTTCACATTTAGATAATAAAGAATTGGAGAAACAATTAGTTTCTAAAGATAATACGACTATTTTAACGCAAATATCAATAGATAAAAAGCATGGTGAAATATCAAAAGTTGCAAATAATCTTCATAAAAAATTGCAAACGAAAGGAGTAAAAACGTACTTAACAGGAAGTGACTTAATAGCGGGTGATTTTCTTACATCCTCTCAAGAGGGAGTGAAAAAGACTGAAGTTATTTCAATCATTTTCATTCTTATAGTATTAATCATTGTATTCCGTTCACCAATTGTTCCAATTGTTTCTCTTCTTACAGTTGGTATATCGTATTTAGTTTCAATGGGTATTATTGCTCATCTTGTAGATCAATTTAATTTTCCGTTTTCTAACTTTACGCAAGTGTTTGTAGTTGTCGTACTGTTTGGAGTAGGAACAGATTACAACATTTTATTATATACGAGGTTTAAAGAAGAATTAAGTAAACAAGAAAATGCATTTTTGGCCACGAAAGAAACATTTAAATCGGCAGGTAAAACCGTTTTATATAGCGGGATAGCGGTGCTAATTGGTTTTGCATCACTTGCTTTAGCGAGTTTTAAATTATATCAATCTACTTCAGCGGTAGCAATTGGTGTTTTAGTATTACTACTCGTAATAACCACTTTAAATCCATTTTTTATGGTGCTTTTAGGAAAAGGAATGTTTTATCCAGTTAAAACATTTAAAGGTCATGAGGATAGCCGTTTATGGGGATTCTTTGCTAAAAATTCAGTAGCAAGACCATTTGTTGCTTTAATCATCGTATTCGTGATATCGATTCCTTTCGTATTAAAATACTCTAATACACTGAATTACAATGATTTGTTTGAAGTGGATAATAAGTATGAATCAAAAATGGGTATTAATGTGATAGAAGAACATTTTCCACCAGGATTTTCTTCACCAAGTACGTTAGTGATTCAATCTAACAAAAAATTAGATGAAGGAACGTCTCTACAAACTTTAGATGAATTAACTGATAAAATTTCGAAAGTTAAAGGTGTTTCAGAAGTATATGCACCGACGCGTCCAACTGGTGATAAGATAAAAGAATTATATTTAAATAAACAAGCGGGAGAACTAAATACTGGTTTAGGCGATGCCAATGGTGGCATAAAGGAAATTAATGATGGCTTAACGGATGCGAAAGATAAAATGGGTAGTAATGACTCAAATAGTCTTGCAAATGTTCAAAAGTTAATTGATGGAACGAACGAAGCGAAAAATGGAGTATCAGCATTAGGAACAGCTTTAAATCAATTATCCAATGGCATAAACGAAGGTGCACAAGGAGCGCAGCAAATTGAGAGTGGGTTAACTTCAGTAAATGAAAATGTAAATGTCCTATCGGGTGCAACGTCACAGCTTCATGCTGGTTATGCACAGTTAGAAAAGGGTTTAAGTTCTTACGATCAATACTTCGGAAGTATTTCTCAAGCGATTGACGGTGCGAAAAAAGGATATGAACAAATTGAAGTGTTAATGACTAATTTCATTCAAACGAAACCAGAAGTAGCAAATGATCCTAATGTACAGCAAACGATAGGAATTGCCAAGGAAGCTCAAAAGCAATTAAGTGGACTTTCAAAAGAATTAAATCAATTAGCAGTGCAACATAAAGCTGCGGTGAATTCATTTAAAGAAGCGAATCAATCATTACTAAAAGTAGATAACGGCATAAAAGAAATGAATAATGGCGTTACCAAGTTACAAAAAGGAGCTGCCGGACTAAAAACTGGATTAAACGAAGGAGCTACAGGTTCAAAACAAATTGCAAACAAATCATCTGAGCTACAATCCGGCTTAACAAAAATAAATGATGGGCAAGGGCAGATTTTAACTGGATTGAAAGACCTGCAAGAAAAGATGGGGCAATTACAATACGGCTTATCTAAAAGTACAGAAGGGCTTGGAAAAGTAAGTAACGGCCTAGGGGATGCTCAGAAATATTTAGGCGAGCTTAATGAGTCAAAAAGCTCTGAGAAATTTTATATTCCTAAAGAAGTGTTAGCGGGAGAAGATTTCCAAAAAGCATTGAATACGTACATGTCACATGATAGAAAGACTGCTAAAATGACAATCATTTTAGACGTAAATCCGTATTCAAAAGAAGCGATGCCAATCATTCAAGAAATTAATAAAACGATAGATGGTACGCTAAATGGTACTGAATTAAAAACGGCGAAAAAAGCGATCGGCGGGACAACAGCTAGAAATGTTGATTTAAAAGAAGTAACCGGGCAAGATTTCTTGCGTACAGCTACGATTATGTTGATTGGAATTGCGATTGTATTAATCGTAATTACACGCTCATTACTAAACACAATATTTATTATTGGCTCATTACTATTAGCGTACTTTGCATCACTTGGTATAAGCGAACAAATTAGTGCACATGTATTACATGTAGATTCATTAAGCTGGAATGTTCCATTCTTTAGCTTCATTATGATTGTCGCTTTAGGAGTGGATTATAGTATTTTCGTAATGATGCGCTATAACGAGATAGAAGGGGATTCGGTAACGAAAATTGTAACTGCATCTCGTCATATAGGAGGAGTTGTATTATCAGCGGCGCTAATTTTAGGCGGGACATTTGCCGCATTAATTCCATCAGGTGTATTGACACTTATACAAGTAGCATCAGTTGTTGGCGTTGCACTATTACTATTAGCTTTAATCGTGATGCCGATATTGTTACCTGCTTTAATAGGGTTAACGAGTAAATTGAAGAGTTATAAAGAGAGAATTATAAATACGAAATAAGAAAAAACTGTAGGGAATGTTTTCCCTACAGTTTTTTCTGTATATAAAAATTAAAAATAGGAAATTAATCCAATGTATTACAGAGTGAGAATCGATAAAAACTATCCGATTTCATTGTAGAAAGGTAATCAACCGTTGCTATTCATCCAGCTTCTACTATATAATAGCTATAGTCTACAATAATTGAGTCGTAATATGCGATTTTTTAAGACAATCGGTGAGAAAACGCTGAAATAAGCGGTATTAGTAGGAGGACACAAATGATTACAGTAAGTAACGTTAGTTTGCGTTTCGCGGATCGCAAATTGTTTGAAGATGTTAACATAAAATTCACGCCAGGTAATTGCTACGGTTTAATTGGAGCAAACGGTGCTGGTAAATCAACGTTTCTAAAGATTTTATCTGGAGAAATCGAACCATCAACAGGTGACATACATATTACGCCAGGTGAGCGTCTAGCAGTATTAAAACAGAACCACTTCGAATATGAAGAGTTCCCAGTATTAGAAACAGTAATTATGGGTCACACGCAACTTTATAAAGTAATGCAAGAGAAAAATGCTATTTACATGAAAGAAGACTTTAGTGATGAAGATGGTATGCGTGCTGCTGAACTTGAAGGTGAGTTCGCTGAGCTTAACGGTTGGGAAGCTGAGTCAGAAGCTGCAATCTTACTAAAAGGACTTGGTATTGGTGAAGATCTTCATGATAAGAAATTGTCAGAATTAACTGGGGCAGAGAAAGTAAAAGTATTACTTGCTCAAGCTTTATTCGGTAAACCTGACATTCTATTACTAGATGAGCCTACCAACCACTTGGACTTAAAAGCGATTCAATGGTTAGAGAACTTCTTAATGAACTTTGAAAATACAGTAATCGTTGTATCCCATGACCGTCACTTCTTAAATAAAGTTTGTACGCACATGGCTGATCTTGATTTCGGTAAAATTCAACTTTATGTTGGTAACTATGACTTCTGGTATGAGTCAAGCCAATTAGCTTTAAAATTAACACAAGATGCTAATAAGAAAAAAGAAGAGAAAGTAAAAGAGTTACAAAACTTCATTGCACGCTTTAGCTCAAACGCATCTAAAGCGAAACAAGCCACTTCTCGTAAAAAATTATTAGATAAAATTACATTAGATGATATTAGACCATCATCACGTCGTTATCCATTCGTTGGTTTCACACCTGAGCGTGAAATAGGAAATGACTTATTAACTGTTGAAGGACTTTCTAAAACAATTGATGGCGAAAAAGTGTTAGATAATGTGTACTTCACTTTAAATAAAGGTGATAAAGTTGCATTTATCGGTCGTAACGATATTGCGATGACAACATTATTTAAAATCCTTATGGGTGAAATGGAGCCAGATAGCGGTTCATTCAAATGGGGTGTTACAACATCTCAATCGTATTTCCCAAGAGATAACTCTAAATACTTTGAGAACAGTGACTTCAACTTAGTTGATTGGTTACGCCAATTCTCTCCACAAGATGAGTCAGAGAGCTTCTTACGTGGTTTCTTAGGCCGTATGTTATTCTCAGGTGAAGAAGTTAAGAAGAACGTTTCTGTATTATCTGGAGGCGAAAAAGTTCGTTGTATGTTATCTAAAATGATGTTAAGTGGTGCGAACGTAATCACACTTGACGATCCGACGAACCATTTAGATCTTGAGTCTATCACTGCATTAAACAACGGTTTAATTGCATTCAAAGGTACAATGTTATTCACATCTCATGACCATCAGTTCGTACAAACAATTGCAAACCGCATTATCGAAGTAACACCAAACGGTGTAATCGATAAAGAGGCAACTTACGATGAGTACTTAGAAAATGAAGAACTTCAAAAACAAGTAGATGCAATGTATAAAGGTCAATAATATATGATGAAAACCCCTGCTCTTTGTTAGAGCGGGGGTTTTGTTGAAAAGAGATGAAGACTAAGGTATTAAATGAATAATTATTCAAATATAATATTAACGGTGGTAAGAAGTTGTAATGTTATGATTGCATAGTTTTTTGGCACATAGATGAGATTTAATGTGTATAGGATTGAAGGAGTTAATTGTAACAGGAGAAGTGTAGTTTGAGTAATAAGGTCAAACTACACTTTTTTGTTATGTGAAAAATGTACCAAAAATGGAGATAGATTAGTTTGCGAAGTAGTGAATAAAGGTTTATAGTATGTGGAGTCATAAGTAGTGGATGGAACTTGGGAGAAAACAGGAAATGTTACAAATGTATTTTGTTAAATAGAAACCAAGGTCACAATGTTTAAAAAGAAATAGTTGAATAAATAAAAGCTTCAATTTATAATTACTAATATTCTTCATGTAGTTAAACAAATAAAATCTATTTGAAGAAGAAAATTAAATACAGAGACGGACTTATAAAAAATAAGCCTTGGATGATTAAAAGAGGTGGAGAGATGAAACAGTTTTTATTAAAGAGCAAAAGTGTGTTAAGTAATCATTTTGGATTCTTTCTGTTTGCCGTTATTTTATTATGGCTCAAAACATATACAGCCTATGTAACGGAATTTAATTTAGGAATTTCAAACACAATCCAAAAATTCTTGCTGTTTTTTAACCCGCTTAGTTCAGCAGTTCTATTTTTAGGACTTGCATTATTTGCAAAAGGGAAACGATCTTATATTTGGGTAATTATTATTAATTTGTTATTGTCGATACTTTTATACGCAAACGTAGTATATTATCGCTTTTTCAGTGATTTTATTACGTTCCCGACATTAACACAAACGAATAACTTTGGTGATTTAGGTGGTAGTATTTTCGCGTTACTACACTTATATGATCCACTATATTTCTTAGATACAATCATTTTAATTGTTTTAGTCGCAACAAAATTTGCAAACCCAAAACCTATTCGTGTTGCGAAACATAAACTATCACTAGTATTTGTAGCAGGTATTTTATTATTCAGTGTGAACCTAGGGCTTGCAGAATCTGATCGTCCTGAATTATTGACAAGAACATTTGACCGTAATTATATTGTGAAATATTTAGGGGCATACAACTATACGATTTATGATGGTATTCAAAGTGCGAAAGCATCAACAGAACGAGCGTTAGCTGATGGAGATAATATGACAGAAGTTAGAAATTATCTTGCATCAACATATGCAAGTCCAAATCCTGAATACTTCGGTAAAGGAAAAGGAATGAACGTAATTTATATTCATTTAGAGTCATTCCAAAACTTTTTAATCGATTATAAATTAAATGGCCAAGAAGTTACACCATTTCTAAATTCATTTACAAAAGATGCGAATACGTTATACTTTGATAACTTCTTCCATCAAACAGGACAAGGTAAAACATCTGATGCGGAGTTCATGTTAGAAAACTCAATGTACGGATTACCACAAGGATCTGTTTTTACAAATAAGGCTCATAACACGTATCAATCAGCACCAGCTATTTTAGGACAACAAGGATACACATCAGCGGTATTCCACGGTAACTATAAAACATTCTGGAACCGCGACGATATTTATAAATCATTTGGTTTTAATAAATTCTTTGATGCGTCATACTATGATATGAACGAAAAAGACGTAGTAAACTATGGCTTAAAAGATAAACCGTTCTTTAATGAATCAATTCCATTATTACAAACGTTAAAACAACCGTTCTATACGAAGTTCATTACGTTATCAAACCATTTTCCTTATCCTATTGATAAAGCGGAAGCAACAATTGAACCAGCGACTACAGGTGATTCATCAGTAGATACGTATTTCCAAACAGCACGATATTTAGATGAGTCTGTAAAAGGGTTCATTGATTACTTGAAACAATCTGGCTTATATGATAACTCGATTATCGTTATGTACGGTGACCATTACGGTATTTCAGATAACCATAATGCAGCAATGTCACAAGTAATGGGTAAAGAAATGAACTCATTTGAAAATGCACAGTTACAACGTGTACCATTAATCGTTCGTGTACCAGGAGTGAAAGGTGGCGTACAACATCAATATGGCGGTGAAATTGACGTTCTTCCTACGTTATTACACTTACTAGGTACAGATACGAAAAATTATGTTCAATTCGGTTCAGATTTATTATCACCAGATCATAAACAAGTTGTTCCATTCCGTAACGGTAATTATGTAAGCCCAACAGTTACGGCATTGAACGGAAAATATTATGATACAACAACTGGAAAACCTGTAGAATTAACAGATGAAATAAAACAAAATGAACAAATGGTTCAAAAATCACTAAAATACTCTGACCAAGTCGTAAATGGTGACTTATTACGATTCTACACACCAGAAGGCTTTACTCCAGTAGATCGTTCGAAGTATAACTATAACCATCGTGATAAAAATAAAACGAAGGTAAAAACGACTGAAGACGGGGAAGCTAAATAAATATGAAAAAGCGCTACTCATATGAGTAGCGCTTTTGTTTGTAACTATAATTACATTAACATTACATAGTACCATCTTTAGTTTTTTGTTTCATCTTTCCGAAGAACACTACAAAGATAATGATAATAATGATGAATGCCCATTTTATGAAAGGATTACTTTCGAAAAATCCAGCGAACCATTTCTCATCTACAATCATTTTTGCAGCAGTATAAGCTAAAACAGCTGCTCCAATCGTAATGATGACAGGGAAACGGTCAACCCATTTTAAAATTAATGTACTGCCCCATACGACTACTGGAATAGACACTAATAATCCGATGATTACTAAAGAAAAGTTACCATGGGCAGCTCCCGCAACAGCGAGTACGTTATCAATTCCCATTAACGCATCAGCTATAATAATGGTTTTAATAGCAGACCAAAATCCTTCTTCAGCTTTAATATCATGATTTTTGCCCTCAGCAATTAATTTGTAAGCAATCCATATGAGGAGTACACCACCAATTAGAAGCAATCCTGGTATTTTTAATAACCAAACGACAATTAAGGTGGCGAGGGCCCTAATAGCGATAGCCCCGACAGTTCCCCATATAATAACTTTCTTTTGTTGATCTTTCGGTAATCGCCTTGCTGCTAATCCAATTACGATGGCATTATCTCCAGCTAACACTAAATCAATTACAATAATGGCAAGCAAGGCTGACAAATATTCAGATGAAAGAAAATCCATATACATATCACTCCTTATGATTAATATGTACTTATAAGCTATTCAGTATTAAGAATTCTAACGATTATTTAAAAGCATAACTGTAAAATATAATCTCTTCAAATAGTAATCGAGGATTATAATTATAGTCGTAAGCACTCAAAAAGATGGCTTCGGTATAATTCCGGAGCCATCTTTTAAGTGCTTATTTTTTAACAATCATTTTATGTTTGAAGATTTACTTTCGTATCTTTTGATTACTACTTTTTTGGGCATGAAACTTGCGATAATCAAAGCTATAAAAGATAAGACTAACATAAACACGTATGCATCACTTGAGCTGAAGATAGAAGATAATTTTGTTACTTGCGTAGCTGTTATATTTCCATTCCTACTAGATAACTGTGATATGTGTGAAGTAGATTGAATTGTATACACCGTGATGATAACTGCTGTCCCAATCGCACCTGCTAATTGGCGAATTATATTATTTACTGCTGAACCATGTGAACCCAGTTCTATTGGCAAAGCGTTTAAGCCGGCTGTATTTAAAGGCATTGAAATGAAACTTAACCCAATTCGTAAAATAATGGTACGAACCATTAAATACATATAAGTTGTGGAGTCGGTCAAATCAATTACACCCCACATCGAAATAATGACACAGATTAAACCGGTAATAAAGAGTGGTTTCGCTCCATATTTATCAAACATTTTGCCTGTGATAGGTGATAAGAAGGCGTTAATGACAGCTCCAGGTAATAGAAGTAAACCTGATTCAAATGCAGTAAAGCCTCGTCCGTTTTGTAAGTAAATTGGTAATAGAATTAAATCTGCATACATAATCATCGTAATGAGTACGTTAATGACTGAAGTAAGAGTGAAAACTTTATATTTAAATACTGATAAATTCAATAATGGATCATTAGACTTTATTTGACGTAAACAGAATAAAGCTGTAACGATGATACCGATAGTAATTGTTATAATAACAACGGGATGATTCCATCCTTTACTTCCTGCACTACTGAATCCGTATATAACACAACCAAAGCCAATTGTTGATAAAATGACACTTATGATATCTAATTTTGCTTTTGTTGTATTTGCAACATTCATTAAATATTTAATCGCGAGAATAATTACGATGAATATAAATGGAGCTAATCCAATAAATAGCCATCTCCATGATACATATTCAATAATAAAGCCAGATAAAGTTGGAGCGATAGCTGGCGCAAAAATTATAGCGAATCCGATGGTCCCCATAATACTTCCGCGTTTTTCACTAGGGTACAAATATAAAATAATAGTCATCATGAGTGGCATAATAATTCCTGCTCCAACTGCTTGAATCATTCTTCCTGTTAACAAAATGCTAAAATTCATGGCGCATGCACAGAGAACGGTCCCAATAAACAAAGAGAGCATTGAGCTAATAAATAGCTGCCTTGTTGTAAATCGTTTCATTAAAAATGCAGTAATTGGAACTAGAACACCATTTATGAGCATAAAGCCTGTTGATAGCCATTGCACTGTTGCAGCTGTTACATCAAATACCTTCATTAAATTACTCATTGCCACATTTAATAGCGTCTGATTTAAGGTTGATAAAAAACAGCCGGTAATGAGGACAACTAATATAATTTTTTTATTTCTTTCTGATATTTCCTTTTGCATTGGTAATCTCCTTCATTGTTACCTTGATTTATCGACATTGTGTCGATAAAATTAATGGTAACAAAATACGTTTTCTCTGACCATGAACAGTTTTGTTGAAAATGTTCACAACTCGACAGAGAAGATATGTACTGTCGAGAAAGTAATGAGAAAATCTATAAAGGAGTTTCAAAATGTCTACATTTAAAAAAGAGGACCCTCGTACAGTTCGTTCAAGAGAAATGTTTAAAAATGCTGTTTTTTCTCTTTTATGTGAGAATCCTACTATTTCAAGTTTAACGGTTCAGAAAATCGCAACAAAAGCAGGATTAAATCGAACAACATTTTACTTACATTATCAAGATATTCAAGATTTACTAGACCAAATCAATAGCGAGATTTTAAATGAGCTTTCTAATAAAATTGTTGATTTAATACATGCAAAAGATTTATCAGAAAAACAAAAGCTAACACAATTGCTAGATTATTTATATATCCACCGGAATTTTTTATTTATATTATTTAAAATGAATCAATTTGAAGAGCAATTATTTTTATTTTTAAAGCAATTAATAGAAACGAGAAGAGAGAATACGAAAAATAAATTACCTGATGATTATGTTGCAGTTGATATTAAAACAGCCTCTTTGGTAGGTATTATCATGTGGTGGATAAGGAATGGACTTCACTTTAGTTCAGATTATATAGCAAATCAAATATATTTAATGTATAAAGGATGATATGTTAGAATCAGTCATGTGTATTAATAAACGAAAATCATTATATTTAAGAATTGAAATTAACAGGAGATAGAAAAATAATTGTTTTGCAAGTAAAGGCTTATATATTTCAAATTTATAAAGTAAAAGTTTTATAGCAAGAAGGGGAGCAATTTATGGATTTTCAAAATGAAAAAGTAGCATTACATTTAGAGATGGTGAGATACCAATTTAAAGATGCAAAAGAGGAGTGTGATAGAAATTGGCTTATAGTAAAAGCGAAACTGTCAGAAGGAAATAAAGTTTTTGAAACGATGGATCCTTTTCTACAAACTTTCGACTTACAGCATATGAAAAAATGGTTTCAATCATTACCGAATCCTACATATACCGAACTAGATTTCATAGAGCCTAATATAGCGTTTGAATTAATGGGGAAAAATGAAGGTGAGTTTCAAATTGTAGTCCGATTATCTCAGGAACTTACCCCTTCATGGTGTAAGGAAGAGGAGTACGAATTTTCTATAAGTATTACGCATGAGGACAGAGAAAAGATTATTCGTTTTATTGAAGAGCAACAAAGAAACTTTCCAAAACGTTAAAAAAAGACTTGATATCCTACTAGAGGGAATCAAGTCTTTTCATTACATACGATTATCATGCCAGAAGTTTAATGGGAAGTGTTCGTTCTCATTATAGGCTTCTAATTCATATCCTTTTTCTTTCAGTCCTTTTATAATTCCAGGTACTGCTTTAACTGATTGTGGGTGAATATCGTGCATAAGGATAACTTCTGTTGGATTTGTAGCACCATGTAGAACGTTTTCTACAATTTTAGCTGATGCAGCATCAACTTGTATTTTGTTGTATCTCCAGTCTAAAGAATCAATTGTCCAATCCCAAACTTTCAACCCGTTTTCCACCACTTTGTTGCGAAGTGCTTCGTTTAATCCTGGCATTGAGCCGTATGATGGACGAGTTAATACGGGTGATTTGCCTAGAACGCCAGCGATTAAGCCTTGATCTTCTTTCATTTCATCTACGTAATGTCCTTCTGTGTAAAGTTTCTTATAGTTATGAGTCATACTGTGCATCCCAACATAGTGGCCTTCAGCATCTTCACGTTTCACAAGATCAGGGAAAGCTTTCACGTTTGAACCAATTAGGAAGAATGTTGCTTTTGCATTTTCTTTCTTTAACATATCTAAAAGCTCAGCTGTGTATTTTCCAGGGCCGTCATCAAATGTTAAGTAAGCGACTTTTCTAACTTGCCCATTATAGTGTTTTGGAGCTTCTTTCGGTGCAAGAGATGTTTGAATTTCACTTACAAATTGAACAGACTTTGCTTCATCTTCTGTACTTGCTAGAGCAGTATGTACCGATCCTAAAGCGGCCTCATATGTAAATAATACCCCAGCGCAAATCAACATAGCCCTTTTTACTAAAGTTGTCATTCGAATTCCATTGTGCATAATTTTCCTTCTCTCTATAAAAGTTCTACTCTACTATATTAGCAATTATAGGTAGGGAAATGCAAAAAAACTTTTTTACAACTGTAAAAAAGTTTGGTCAAAAATATGCAAGATTTTGTATCAACTGCATTCTTGAAAAATTGGAAGGTTTTAAACTTTATTATGAAAATCTTCAAGCATCAAATTTAATTCTTCTAATAATGATGCGGATGCTTTTTTTGGTGAACCTGTATCAAAAGGAGGCTGTGGATCGTATTCTAACATGAGCTGAACTGCTTTACTCTTTTCATCTCCGAATTCCCAAGCCATCAACTGGAGAGCCATATCAATACCTGCAGATACACCAGCTGCTGTTATGATTTTTTCATGGCGAACGACTCTCTCTTCAGTTGGAATAGCCCCGAGAGAACGAAGCAAGTCAAAAGAGCTCCAATGACTAGTGGCTTTAACACCATTTAGTAGGCCAGTAGCACCTAAGATTAAAGAACCTGTACATACAGTTGTAGTCCATTTAGTAGTTTCATGTATTTGGAGAATCCAATTGAGAGTTTCTTCGTCCTCCATAAGTTGTTTAAAGTTAGGCGGGCGACATCCAGGAATAATAAGGATATCAGCTGAATTAACTTCAGTAAAATTATAATCGGCATGTAAATAGCCCATTTTTGAATCTAATTTAATTAAGCCCGTAGTTTTAGCAACAAACTTTATGTTGTTATTGCTTTCTGCTGCAAATACTTCGTACGGACCAATAGCATCTAATGCAGTAATCCCTTCATAGAGCATAATAACGATTTCCATTATAATCTCCCCTTAAGTTATTACAAATGTAATCTAGTAACGATTAAAAAAGAATTTATTCAATATTCTTTTTTATCGTTACTTTAAATATACTATACCCCAGATGTGTATTAGTTTATACTACTGTGTCAAACTTGTGACAAAAACTATGAATAGGTTCATTTATTTCGTATAGAGTTACTCTTTCATGTAATGATTGAAAAATTTAACTTCCCAGAAAGAAGAAATATAAAATATAGTACTTAGACTAAATTCTTAAATAGAAGGGGAATAATCGTACTTTCGTATGACTTCATTTTAGTCACAATTATTGATTTAATTATTTTCGTTTTTTATTAAAATATTGGTAAAGAATCAATTACATTTAAAAAGGGAGTGGGAATATGGTTCATTATATTTGCACGACATGTGGAGTTCAGTATCCCGAAAATAAAGAGGCACCTTCGCGTTGTAAAATTTGTAATGAGGAAAGGCAATATATGAATCCAATGGGGCAGTCATGGACAACATTAGAAACAATGCAACATAGCAATTTATACAAAAATGAAATAATAAAAGAAGAAACTGGTTTGTATAGCATTACTACTAAACCTAAGTTTGCAATTGGACAAACAGCATTTTTAATACAAAGTAAAACTCTAAATGTTTTGTGGGATTGTATTAGTTATTTAGATGATAAAACGATACAACGTATATATGATTTAGGTGGTATTCAAGCAATAGCACTTTCTCATCCACATTATTACTCTACACAAGTAAAATGGGCGGAAACATTTCATATACCTATCTATATTCATGAAGATGATAAAGAATGGGTGGTCCGCCCGAGTAAGCAAATTAAATTTTGGTCTGGGGAACATTTGATATTATCGGAAGAACTTACATTGCATCGGTTAGGTGGCCATTTTAAAGGTGGAACTGTTATGCACTGGAAAGACGGTAATGAGGGGAAAGGTATTTTGTTATCAGGTGATATTATACAAGTAGTTTCGGATCGAAAATGGGTAAGTTTTATGTATAGTTATCCCAATCTTATCCCATTACCAGCGAATAAAGTTAGAAAAATGGCAGAGAAAGTAAAAGGAATCCAATTTAGTCGACTGTATAATGCGTTTCATGGTGTTGTGATGGAAGATGCGAATAGGGCTGTACAAAGATCTGCTGATTGATATATAAAGGCCCTACAAGGAGAATTATTTCATACGTAATAATATATATGGAAGAAATCGTTATTTTATCTCCATATTTGTATAACTAAGTTTATATGAATTTTATACTAAAGTCCTACTATGTATGAACGAATAGGTCTTTCAACTTAAGCAGTTCTCACACTAATGAGGGATATTAAACTAAATATATGTAACTTATAATGGCTACTATAAAGCTTTGGAAAATGAAAAGGAGGAGATTTGCATGAAGAATTGGGTTCAATTTAGAATTGCAAGACCAACAGATAAATTTGAAGAAGTTATAAGTTTTTACGAAACAGGATTAGGGTTAAAACGTATAGGGGAATTTCACAATCATGAAGGATATGACGGGGTTATGTTTGGATTACCGGGTGAAGAGTACCATTTGGAGTTTACTACGCATGTAAATGGAAGCCCATGCCCAGCACCGACAAAAGATAATTTACTAGTTTTTTATATGCCGAATAAAGATGAAATTGAAATAATCGCGAATCGGTTAAGTGAAATGGGCTACCATGAGGTGGAACCGGAAAATCCGTATTGGATAGAGAAAGGTACTACAATAGAGGATCCAGATGGCTGGAGAATTGTGCTTATGAATGCATTTGAATAAAGAAGTTCTTTTCGTATGTAATAGAGTGCAACAAAATGATTTAGACAAAAATCCCTACAACGTTTGTAGGGATTTTTTATAGGAAAATATAGTTAATAGCGTAATTGAAATATAGAAAGTATTTTGACTAAGAACAAATGTTATAAATATGATGTATGACGGAGGTATAAAAGTATGATAGTAAACCATTTTGAAGAGTTTTCTAAAAATGTTGGAAATACCCCTCTCATTAAATTAGAATGCGAAGAAACGAAGAATCTTTCAATCTATGCTAAATGTGAATGGCACAACCCTACAGGATCGATTAAGGATAGAGCAGCACTTGGAATGATCAATAAATATTTACAAGAAGCGAACAAAAAACAACATATTTTAGAGTATAGTGGTGGAAGCTTAGCGAGGTCAATTGGCTATCTTTGTTATTATTTAGGGATTGAATGCACGTTAGTGTTAAGTTCTGCAACTGGTCAATCTCTATTAAATGAACTCGAATATTATGGTGCTAACGTAATCTTAGTTGATACATGTAAGGGATTTTACGCTGTAATTGAGAAGACAATAGAGATTAGCAAACAAAAACAAGAGTTATACTTTTTGTTCCAACATTATAATAATGCAAATTTATTAAGTCATATAGAAGGAACAGGCCGAGAAATTATTGCACAAATGAACGGAAAACCAATACACGCATGGGTAGCATCCGCTGGTACTGGTGGAACTCTAATTGGGGTCTATAAAGCAGTAAAGAAGTATACAAAAAATGTTGAGCTACATTTAGTAATGCCTGCCGAATTACCATATGGATCTGAACAACCGCCAAATGCTTTAAAGAAATATGCAGGATCAGGTGGATTCGGTCTAGGACGGAAACAACATTTCATAGAAAAGGAAGACAATTTGATAGAAAAGCAATGGACTTATTCATATGAAGAAACCTTGTATGAAATGGCCCGTTTTTATAAGGCTACTGGTATGAAAATAGGAACGTCTGCGGCAGCAAACTTATTAGCTGCAAAACAATTAGGAAAAGAAAAAGGTGCGAATTTTAATGTAGTTACCGTTTTTCCGGATGCAGGTTCTATAGAAGAGTGGTCAGATGTAAAGAGTTTAGCCAAAATATAGCGGAGATAAATTATTGAGAGAACGAACCAAAGGTGGTTCCTTCGTTTATTTCTTATTTTATGGAAATTTGATAACATGAAAAACCTGCATGTTTACAATGTGTAGGTTTTTCATGGTGTGATTGCGTAGTATATTTAAAATTTCACATACCGTATTTTAAAAATAAATATAGGAAAATCAAAAAATAATGTAGAATATATCGTACATACCTATATGAAGTCAACAGAAAACATAAAAGAGGTGGACAAATGCTACTTGAAGAGGTCATGCAGCAACTAGAGAAATATGGAACGGAACAAAATCGAAAAACGTATAAAAATCATGGGGCGAAAGAGCCGCTATTCGGAGTCAGTTTTGCAAATTTAAAATTATTAAAAAAGAAGATAAAAAAAGATCATGATTTAGCAATTTCATTATGGGAAACAAAAAATATGGATGCAATGACTTTAGCAACGTATATTTTAGAACCGAAGAATGTAACATCAGAACAGCTGAATAGTTGGATTAGGGATGTTGATTATTATTGTTTAATGGACGTTCTTATGACAGCTATATGTACGTCGCCAATCGCAATAGAAAGAATGGACGAATGGACGAAATCTGATGATGAATGGATCGGGAGAGCAGGTTGGTCATTATTAGCGAATATCGCAATAAAAAATAAAAAGTTAGACGATAACTTCTTCATGCCGTATTTAGAAGAGATTAAAGTTCATATACATAATGAAAAAAATAGAAAAAGAGAAGCAATGAATAGCGCTTTAATTGCGATAGGGATTCGAAATGAAGCTTTAGAGCAACAAGCAATTGAAATTGCTCGTGAAATTGGAAAAGTAAAAATTGATCACGGTGCAACGTCATGTAAAACACCAGATGCAGAACCGTATATAAAAAAGGCTCGAGAAAGAGCAGAAAAAAAGAAAGTAAAATAAGCGAAGGAGAAAAGAAAATGAAACCAATTGAAGCGGCACAAAGCATAATTACATCACAATTTCCGAATTGTGATGTAGCTTTACTGGGAGGAAGCGTTGTACGCGGAGAAGCGACAAAAACATCTGACCTTGATATTGTTATAGTCGATCAAAGTTTGTCATCTTGTTATAGAGAATCCTTCTATAGTAATGGATGGCCCGTTGAAGTATTTGTACATAATTTTGTAACGTATAAAACCTTTTTTAAAATGGATTGTGATCGCGGGCGACCGTCTTTACCTCAATTAGTTTCAGAAGGAATTGTATTAAAAGGGGAAAGTGAAATTGTTGAGAAATTAAAAAAAGAAGCGAACGATTTACTAATTAAAGGACCAGATAAATGGACCGAAGAAACGATGAAACAGAAGCGCTATTTTATTTCGGATACTTTGGATGACTTCATTGGTGCATCAAAAAGAGAAGAAGAACTATTCATTGCTAATTTATTAGCGGAATTAATACATGAATATGTATTAAGAGTAAATGGCCAATGGCTTGGAAATTCAAAATGGTTTATTAGAGTTTTAAGAAGATATGATGACCATTATGCAGAACAATTTGTAGCGGCTTTTGATCATTTTTATAAAAACAGTGATAAAAATGTATTAATTAATTTTACAGAAAAGACGTTAGAACTATACGGAGGAAGAGTGTTCGAAGGATTTTCTATTGGCAAATAAAAAGGGGATAGTAAAATGAAAATACCATTCGTTCAATTAAGAGAATTGACACTAGATGATGTAGAAGATCGATATCAATGGTCATTAGATACAGAAGTGACAAAACACTTAGTCGTACCAGATCAATATCCTCCGTTCACTCGTGAAGATACGAGAAAATGGATTGAAGCATGCATAAGTCGAAAGAATGGTTATGAACAAAGGGCTATCTTTACAGAAAACGATATACACATTGGCTGGGTAGACCTTAAAAATTTTGACAAAATAAATAAAAATGCGGAACTAGGAATTACGATTGGGGATAAAAAGTATTGGGGAAAAGGGTATGGAATAGCATCTCTATATAGTATATTACAACTGGGATTCTTTGATTTCGAATTGGAGAAAGTTTGGCTACGTGTAGATGAAGATAATTTACAAGCTAGAAAGAGTTATGAAAAGGCTGGCTTTGTTTGTGAAGGACTAATGAGAAATGATCGATTACGTCAAAAGAAGTTCATTCATCGCTATCGTTATAGTATGTTAAAAGAAGAATATCAATCTATAATTAGTATTTTATAAAAATATTATGTAAACTAAAAGGGGATAGAGAAACATGATTCGATTACTTACGAAAGAAGATGCAAAAAAATATTGGGATTTACGTTTACAAGCATTACAAGTAAACCCAGAGGCGTTTATAACAACTTATGAAGAGGCGATTCGTCAGGAAAATCCTATTGAGCGAGTTGAAGGGAATTTAACATCTACTATTAGTTGTACACTTGGTGCGTTTAATGAAGAAAAATTAATTGGTGTAGTCACTTTACTAACGGAAGAGAAAGTAGCATATAAGCATAAAGGCCATATCGTTGCGATGTATGTAGACGCACAAAACAGACGAAACGGGTTGGCACGTGAGCTAATTGCAAATGCAATTCAAAGAGCGCGGGATATACAACTAGAGCAATTGACATTAGGTGTTGTATCTACAAACGAACCAGCAAAAAATTTGTACGAATCAATGGGCTTTAAAACATATGGAATTGAAAAAAGGGCTATAAAGATTAATGGTGCGTACAGTGATGATGAACATATGGTGCTGTTCCTTTAAAGGACGGAGTTTATCATGAAAGATCTTTATTTAGAAAAAAACATGAATCCGCAAGTAGCAATTTTGTATGCAACGGTTCGAGATACATATATACGATTGCGAAATTTAGTAGAAAGTACTGAAGAGAAGGAATTATCTTTTAAAGGGTCTGAAAATAATGAAAATAGCATCGGACAGCTACTTCAGCATTTAGCAGTTGTCGATTTACATTGGGTGTATCGCTTAAAGGGAGAAGAAGTTCCACTGCACTAAAAAATAAATATGGGCCTATGTTGAATGAAGTGGGAGAACTGCCAGTTTTAAGAAAACACACGTTACAAGAGTTAATGCAAGATTATGAAGCAGTGCAACAATTGTTTTATCCCGCATTAACGGGCAGCCCGATTGGTTAAACTAATAATCAGTGGGGGATGAACAAAACCCCCACTGATTAAAGTTTCACTTTATGAAGAATGTATGAAACTAACAGAAAATGATTTAACACGGGAAGTTTTTTATGAAAAGGGCGAAAATGCGACAATAAGATGGGGCATATGGCATATAGCTGATCATAATCGGTATCATCAAGCGCATATTGGTCAGTTAAGAAAATTATATAGAGCTAGATTACATGTAAGTTAAAGTGCGTGAATTTTAATTATATTCATTTTGTTGTATAGTATTAAGAAGAAACTAAACAAGGGGTTTTATAATGAAAGCAATTGCAATAGGGATATTGGCATCATTTTTCTTTGCCTTTACCTTTGTTTTAAACCGGGCGATGGACTTAGAAGGTGGAAGTTGGATTTGGAGTGCATCATTACGGTATTACTTTATGGTACCAATGCTACTACTTATTGTCATGTATAGAGGCAACTTAAAGCAACTCTTTCAATATATGAAAAACAATCCGAAAGAATGGTTGGTATGGAGTATTGTAGGTTTTGGTCTTTTTTATGCACCACTTAGTTTTGCTGGCGCATTTGGACCAGGGTGGCTTGTTGCATCAACATGGCAAATTACGATAGTCGCAGGGATTTTGTTAACACCATTTTTTGCGGTAGACCCATTACATAAAAAACTTCCGATGAAAGAATTAGTAATGTCGGGTATTATTTTATTCGGTGTTGTACTCATGCAAGTAGAACATGCTTCTTCTTTAGGAATTCGTGAAACCATTTTATGTGTAGTTCCTGTTCTCATTGCGGCGTTTGCGTACCCACTTGGAAATCGAAAAATGATGCAAGTATGTAAAGGGGAATTAGATGTATTCCAGCGAGTTCTCGGGATGACATTAGCAAGTTTACCATTTTGGTTTTTACTATCTGGTTACGAAGTATCAACAGGTGGATTACCGTCAAGTAGCCAAGTTTTTCAATGTTTTATTGTAGCAGTTAGTTCAGGTTTAATCGCGACAGTATTATTTTTCTTTGCGACAGATCTTGTGAAAGATGATCCGCAAAAGCTAGCAACGGTTGAAGCGACACAATCCGGTGAAGTTTTATTTGCTTTAGTAGGAGAGCTTATTTGGCTTTCTGCTCCAATTCCATCATCTTTATCTTGGGTTGGAATGAGTCTCGTTATTGTCGGAATGATACTGCATAGTTATGTGGCGGTCGTTGTGAAAAAAGAAGAAAAGATAACAGCGTAATGAGATTAGCTCTTTTTTATAAAGAGCTAATCTTTTTTCATAGAAAGGGATGAAGATATGAATTTGCAACGTGTTGAACAAATTGGAAGGGATTCAATTTTAAATGTGCTACAGTATGCAGTCGGTCCAAGTGAAACAAGCTTAAAGAAAGCGGTAGTATTTTATCAAAGCAATAAAGGTAGATTATATAAATATGAAAAAAAGGCTTGTATAGGTATTGAAATAATCGGAGCAAATGAAGCGAGAATATGCCACATAGCAGTCGTTCCAGAATATCGTCATACAGGAATTGCGTTTCAAATGATAAGGGAAGTAGTAAGAATGCATCAATTGACTTATGTCGAAGCTGAGACAGACAATGAGGCAGTAGAATTTTATAAGAAAATTGGTTTTAAGGTTAAAAGTTTAGGAGAAAAATATCCAGGGATAGAAAGATTTCATTTGTATTTTAAAAATAAAACATATTGAAATAATCTGAGAATATAATATCCGGAATAGGAATTGAAGAGATAGTTCGTTTTTTATTTATCTGTTCTATTTTTAATAGAAGATCTTTCTTAGTTTTTGACGAAAACTTAAGAAAGATTGGAATGTTCATTTGATGTTAAGGAAGGAAGTAAAATATGGATAGATCAATAAATGATAGAACAATTGAAAAAAAGCGTGCAGTCTCATTGGATTTAGCAAGAGGCACTATGCTACTGTTAATCGTACTTGCTCATGCACCGCTTTACTTGTATGCAGCAGATCCTGGAATTATGCATAGAGTGGAAAGCAGTAGTTTCTTTGATCAAATTGTAAATCTTTTTGGTATATTCATAATTGATAACCGTGCAAGAGCAATGTTTGCCGTATTATTAGGCTACGGTTTAGTTTTAGCATTTGAAGGGCAAATATCAAAAGGGAAAAATGAAATTCAGGCTGTAAAAATAGTAAGAAAACGCTCCTTGTATTTAATACTGTTTGGGATTGTGTTAGCGGTCTTAATTGGAGGGCAAGATATTCTTATGGCCTATGGTTTAGCGGGTATTTTTGTTAGTCCACTATTAAAGTGTAAAATGAAAACATTAATTCGAACGTTTATAATTATCGCTATATTGTATACCATTTTTATTCCAATAATATGGGGACTTAATATGCAATCAATAGGTGATTATGGTTTTTCACCAGATGTTTCGGCAAAAGACACGTATCTTAGTACTACAATGATACGATTACTTTTCTTTCCTATTATACCTGTACTCATCCATTTTATGTTCCCAATTCTTCCTTCTATAATTCTTGGTTTGTGGATTGCTAGATATAAGTTATTAATAAAACCAGAGCAACAGTTAAAAAAATTATATTTTATAACAACTATAGGATTAGCAATTTCTTTAATAGGTGCTTTGCCTTTATCTTTTATAGGGACTATATGGTATCCAACTGTATTTACAGCTGGAATGATAAATGGAATCCATATTTTAACTGGAATTGCTGGAGGATTAGCATATGCAACAGGTTTCGGGATAATAGGGAGTAGATTGAAAAATCCAGGGTACTTTAGCCTTGCATTAATCGCTCTAGGAAAACGTTCATTAACATTTTTTGTTTTAAATGAAGCACTGCTTGTTATATTTTTATCACCAGTAGCATTTGATTTAGGAGGGCATGTAAGTAACGCTTTTGCTGCATTGATAGCAATATGTATTTGGATATTGTCTGTCATAGTAGCTTTAATAATGGAAAAAAATAATCTTAATGGACCATTAGAAATTTTATTGAGACGTTTAGTATATAAAAAATAAATAAAGTGAAAGACGACATAATACAAAATCGTCTTTCACTTTATTTAGGTGTACAGATAGACAATTCGGCTATTATAATATTTCATTTTCATTTAGGGAATAAATAGCATGAAAATATGTAAATATGCATATTGAGTATAGTTTGTAAAAAGTGATATTTGCATTATATAATATAGTTAAATGGAAAAATATAGATAAAAGAAATTAGGTGTATAGCACATGAGAATGGAAAAAAATAAATTTTTGAAAGTCGCTGCTTCAATTGGCGTGTCATCTTTTTTATTAACAGGTTGTGGTGACTATGAAGAAGAAAATGTACAACAAGAAAATACCGCTGTTAAAACGGATGGTGGGAAGCAAGGGAGCGAACAAGAACCATTAAATTGTGATGATAAAGCCCCAACTACTGAAAATGTAGAAAAAGATGAGTTATGCAAGGAAAATAATCCATCATTTTCATCGTATCAAGAAAACTCTCACTTACCGATATTACCGTTCGTAGCAGGATATTTATTAGCAAGTAAAACCTCAAATATGAACTATACAGCCAAACCAAATGTAATGAAGAAACCATATACAAACAATGTTCTTTCTTATCGTGAAAAAGATGAACGGAGAACTGGTGGCAGCGGTGGCGGAGGATATTACGGCGGAACTACTAGCAACAACGATTCTTCAAAGAAAGTGGATTTAAATAAACAACAGCCTAATCCATCAAATAAAGTGACGCCAGATACAAATACATCTAAATCATCTACGACACAAACGCCGAAAGTAAATTCTGGTTCAAGTGGAATTGGGAACGCAAAAGCGCCGGCCGGATCATAAAGAGAAAGGATAATAGAGTCATGTATACAGGACAAGAACAGAAAGAGTATATGAAAATATGGTTTTCACTTGCGGAAGAGGCTGGTAGGAATGGTTTCACGTGGCCGAGTCTATTAGAGAATGAAGAGTGGAATCAGTATATGGCAACAGGGATGTTTCGTATGTCGGTAAACACATATACCGCTATTTCGAAAGCGACAGAAGAAATAATGTATGTGTTATATAGAACGTATCAATATATTGTACATACGACAGAAGATTTTCAAAAACTCGGATTCCCGCCTGAAACGTGGGAGATTGCGAGAATGAAACATACTGGTTTGTTTTCTTATTTTACAAGGCTCGATTTTATCGTAAATGGTGATGTTATTAAATTAATAGAAGTGAATTGTGATACACCAACAGGATATTTAGAACCTTCTGTTGCAAATGAAGTGTTGTGCCGTTATCACGATGTGAATCACCCGAATCATATTGAGGAGCATATTGTACAGGCATGGGAACAAATTAAACATGACTATAATATTGATCCTGAAGAAACGATATATTTTAGTAGCTATGATTGGCACGATGAAGACCATCAAACAGTCCAGTTTTTAAGAAGTTATTGCCTAAATCAGCCCACGGAATATATAGGAATTCAAGATATTGTAGTTACAGATGATGGAATATATACGCCAAATGGCAAGCGAATTCATTATTTATATCGACTGTATCCAATTGAATATTTAGTTACAGATGTTGATAAAAATGGAAAAAGAATTGGTCTGCAGTTTTTAAATCATATAGCGCAAGGAAGAGTGAAAATTATTAATCCACCAGCCGCATTCGTAATGCAAAATAAAAATGTGCTTGCATTAATTTGGAAGCTTTATGAAAAAGCGGTTTTCTTTGAAGAAGAAGAGCGTGTTATTATTAATAAATACTTCTTACCAACATATTTTACAAATAAGCCATTTAAAGAAAGAAATGAATCATTTGTTTCTAAACCTTTATATGGACGTGAAGGTGGGGGCGTATCTATATACGAAAATGATGAACTATTAGCTGAAGATAAAACGGAATATTACTTTGAACAACGGAAAATATATCAGCAATACATAGAAATGCCTGACTATACCATTGATACATGGGATGGTCCGTATACTGGTAAATTATTAAGTGGCTCACATTGTATTAGTGGGAGAGCGGCAGGGTTATTTTTACGAGTTGGTGAGAAAATAACGGGAAACTTATCGATGTTTACTGGGGTTACGATTGAAGGATAAAATGAAAAGAAAAGCCCATCATTTGGTCTTATCCCTGTCAAGTAGACAGTATTAAAAAGACTAAGCAGCCATCGAGATTCGATATTCTATCGGAGCTCGA